>JBHIDR010000007.1:0-26075 GCA_046760225.1 Candidatus Aenigmatarchaeota archaeon | reverse complement strand
GGTTCGAGAGGCACATAAAGAATTTAATCAGGGAAGCAGTAAAGAAAAGAGTAGAGGTGACACTGGTTTAATGCTAATAGGTTTGGTGGGCAAGCCCTCATGCGGAAAGAGCAGTTTCTTCAAAGCATCTACTCTCATAGACGTTAAGATAGCTGCATATGCCTTTACCACAATAGAGCCAAACAGGGGCGTAGCTTATGTGACTGCTCCTTGCCCATGCAAGGAGCTGGGAGTGGAATGCAACCCACAGAACTCGCAATGCATAAATGGAACAAGGCTGATACCGACCGAACTCCTTGATGTTGCTGGTCTTGTGCCTGGCTCGCACGCAGGAAGGGGAAAAGGAAACAAGTTCCTCAATGACCTGATTAGAGGTGATCTACTAATACATATAGTTGATGCATCAGGAAAAACAGACGCAGAAGGAAACGCAACCGAGGGTTATGACCCCTCAAACGATGTAAGGTTCCTTGAGGAGGAAATAGACCTCTGGTTCAAGTCTGTTATTGAAAGGAACCTTGCAAAGATAAAGGACAAGGGAAGGGCAGAGGAAGTACTGGCAGGACTTGGGATAAGAGGCAAGCATGTAGAACAGGCAATTGAAAAAGTTGGTCTAGAGCCTGCTACACTTGCAAAAGAACTCAGGCTGTTATCAAAGCCAATAATAATAGCTGCCAACAAGATTGATATCGGGACTTCTGGGGAAAATTACAAGATAATGAAAGAAAAGTTTCCAGAAAAGACAATAGTGCCGTGCTCTGCAGAAGCAGAAATAGCACTTAGGCAGGCAGCCAAGTCAGGCCTGATAAAATATGTTCCTGGTAGCAATAGCTTTGATGTCAGCGGTGAACTGAGTGCTGAGCAGAAGAACGCACTTGATTTCATAAGGAAAAGAGTACTGGAAAAGTTCGGTTCAACGGGAATACAGAAATGCCTGAACACAGCTGTTTTTGATTTCCTTAAGTATATAGCTGTGTATCCTGTTGAAAATGAGAGCAAGTTCTCAAACAAGAAAGGCCAGGTTCTTCCTGATGTTTTCTTGATGCCGTCCGGCTCAACAGCCCGCGACCTAGCATACAAGGTCCACACAGACATAGGAAAGGCTTTTATCGGTGCAGTTGATGCTAGGACAAAGAAAAGGGTTGGCGCTGACTATGAGCTAAAGAATAATGATATAATAAAGATACAGTCAGCCGCAAGGTAATTATTTCACCACTTTTGCAAACTTTCTTTCGTAGTAGTGTACATAGTGCGGTGCATGCTCTATTCCATGGATGATTCCCTTGAAGGGCTTTATTGCAACAACCTGCCAGAATATCCTTCTTACTGACGGGGTCTTTCTTATTCTGACCTCTTTGAACTTCGCAAGAAAAGGAATAGTCAATACGGCCCTTAGAACGAACGCCAGCAGAAACAACAATGGAAGCCCGGTGAGCCACAGAAAGCTCTGGGTAGCGAGCCATTCTGCAAGAAAGCCGCCTAATAGTGGAGCTGTAATCAGGCTGAAGCCAACAAACATCTTGTAGTTTCCTATGTATATTGGCTTGTGGCTATGTGGTATTACCTCTATCAGATAATTGAAGCATGTAAGTTCAAGGCCTGCCCACACAAAGCCGTCAAATATCATGATTAGGATTATTTCAGATGGACCGCTTACAAATATCCATAAAAGAGGAAGGGCTATTGCCATGGTGCTGCAGATATAAATCATTGTCCTGTCTCCATATCTGTCAGCCATTCTGCCCCAATAGGGCTGAGATATTATTGATACAAGCATCTTTACCCCAAGAGCAATTGCGAACCACTCATATCCTATGCCAAGGTCCCTGAGCATGTATACAATGATAAACGGCCCTATGAGGTATGCTGAAAAAAGCAGACCCGTCCTGTATGCCACGAAGTTCTTGAAGTACTTGTATTTCCTTAGGCTTTTTACAAAGCCAACAAATGTCATCTTCTTTGATCTGTGCTTAATCTTTAGTTCAGGAATCTTGCTCAGAAAATAGAACACCAAGAATGCAGGAATAAGTGCAAGAGCAAAGAGTACTGAAAACCCATACGGGTCCTCTATTCTCCCTAACAACCACCCTGCAAAAAGCATTGCAACAAGTGAAAATGCTATAAGTATCATTTTCCTGTCCCCAAAGAACCTTCCCCACTCCTTTTCCGGTATCAGCTCAGGCACCCATGATGACCATCCTGTGCTGGCAAATCCCCTGAAGAATGCATAGAATGCAAGTGAAATCATAAGTATCCATATACCTATGCTTGGGAACAAGAAGGGTATCAGTATCATTGGCAGCAGCATCAATCTTGCCAACAAAGAGAAATACATGACAGCTTTCCTTTTGCTCTTTATTCTTTCCAGAAACTTACCTTCAAACCACTGGAACATCCTCGAGGCAAACTCGGGTATCGCGTTTATTATTCCTATGAGCTCATTTCCTGCGCCAAGCGCTAAGGCAAACGGGGTTACATAATTGGGGAAAAGACCGTCAAATGTACCGCCTGATGCAGCGTCCCTCAGGATGTTCCTTTTTGTTTTGTGGAGCCCTCTTTTCGGCTTTGGCATAATTGTAATCTTCTTAAAGCTATTATTTATCTTTTCCTAGAACGCAGAAAGGCACCTTATCTTGTGCTCTTTTGCAATCCTGAATATCTTCTTCTTTTCCTTTTCCCAGTCATAGCTTTTCACAAGTTCCTTTAGGTGCCCCAGCCCAGGCCTCAGCCTGAGCTTGTCAATCATTATCCAGCCCGCACCGAGCTCCTTTGCTTTCTTTATTATGTTCTCGACATCACTTACCTCAGGCATTATGGGTCCTATGAAAACCCATGTCTTTATTCCCTTCTTTTTCAGTTCCTTCAAAGCCCTGAACCTTTCTTTAATTGGGGATGCACCAGGCTCAAATCTTTTTCTTGCACTGTCATCAGTTGTTATTATTGTGAATCCGATTTCCTTGTCCCTGAACTTCTTTATCAGGTCAATGTCCCTGAGCACAAGGGATGATTTTGTCTGTATTGAAATCGGCCATCCATACTTCAGCAGGACTTCCAGGCACTTCCTAGTTATCTTGTACTTCTTTTCTATTGGCTGGTAAGGATCAGTCACAGTGCCTATGCCAACCAGGCCTTTGCTTTTCCTGCTTGCCTCCTTTTCAAGTATTTCAGGTGCATTTGTCTTTACCTCGACAAAGCTTCCCCATTTCCTTTTCTCCCTGAGCACTGATGGCGCATAACAGTAGATGCAGGCATGCCCGCATCCCTTATAAGGATTGAGCGAATACTCCAGTCCAGGAAGCCCGCTCTTGTTCAGCACGCTCTTTGCCTTCACTTCTTTCACTTTCATGTTCTCACAAAATCAGTTATTTTTCTTTGGTGCATTGTGTCCCTCAGCACAGCACTCTGCCTTATCCATGTTTCAACAGAGATGTCCATCTTCTTTCCTATGTGCTCCAGTGCCTCTTTCAGGGTTGCGAACTTAAGGGGTTTCTCCTTTAGTGCTGCTCTTACGCTCTGCCTCACATTCCATACACCAACAGGCATGATATAACCTGAATGAGCCTCCCTCATTATCACCACTCCTGCCTGCCTTCTTTCCTTGTTCAGGAGCTCGTTCACAGCAAGCCTTGCTGCATAATAGCATCCGCCTATCTCTGCATATTCTGTCCTGCCATCATAAAATTCATGGTCAGAGAATATCTCTATCCTGTTCCCCTTTGGGTTCCAGATTGTGTTCGGATACCATGCCTCTATAAGTTCATAGCACCACTCGCGCGGAAGCATGAGCACAACCCACCTGTTGTCTAAATTAACTGTCTCATAAATCCTGTACTCGTTCATAATCGGGCATGTCTTTGTGTTTTCCATCAATGCTGCTCCTATTGTACTGTCAACAGCTGTTATGCTCCATCTTGTGGGAACAAACCTTCTTCTCTTCCCCATACCAAATGCGCCAACAGAAAAGGACTTCTGTATCTTTGATATCAGAATGCCCTTTTTGTAAAGCTCGAGCACAGCATCCCTTGCTTTCAGGTCAGTGTCACTGTATGCCCTGTCAATCTTCCTGTCTATCTTCAGGCTGGAAATGTCCATCTTCTTTATTGGAGCTGACGGCCCGAAGGGCTGCACTTCGCTGTGAAGCGCGATCCTTCCTGCTGGCTTCTTGATGAAGTGCGCCTCAATGTCAGAGGGGTTGTCTGCAAGCGCAAGCTCCCTTACATCTGTTATCAGCCTTTCATTTGCCACGTTCTTTCCTATGTCTATCATTCCAGGCGATTTCACATCCACAACCCTCTTTCCCCGTACAAGCTGGAACCTGAACTCAGCAATCTCTTCTATGCTCTTTCCTGTCCACATCTCAGGTGTGTCAAGCATTGTTGTATCGCCGTGCACTGGCGGCACAAGCGGCCCAATAAAGATTTTTGGATACCCGAAAGAACCACAAAACACTCCAGGGGGCGAAGAGCCATCTATATCCTTGCCTAACATCGGCTGCGTCCTTTGCTGGATATAGAACTTGACCAGCAACGGGCACCTGTCCTTTCCGCACCATCCCCTGCCCTTGCATCTTGCGCAAAGGCCTTGTCCTGAGAATCTCATGAAACTAATTGCGCATTAAAAAATAAAAGCTCTTGTGTAATGCACTGTCTATTTCTTCCTCTTGATTCCCCTTCCTGCCTTTACTTCCTCTGACTCTATCCAGATTATCAGGAATCCTATGAACGCAAAAAGCGGAGGAACAAGACCGAAAAAGACAGTCTTAAATGCTTCCCATGTATAGCCGCTGTAATTACCTAGATTTAAAGGAAGAATCAGCCAAAGTCCGCCTATGAGGAATATCAGACCGAGCAATATTTTTCCAGCTCCCATGATACTTTTATAAAGGTTCCTTGTATATATAGTTTACGTTAAGCTTGAAACCCTGAGGGGTGATGTGAGTGGGAATGTATCGACATCTACAGAAGACCTGGCAGTCAGAGGAAATGAAGCAGATAATGAAGGAAAGGATGATTTCTTGGAGAAGGCATGAGCCAGTAATATTGAGGATAGAACGGCCCACAAGGCTTGACCGGGCCCATGCCCTTGGCTACAAGGCAAAGCAGGGATTTGTCATGGCAAGGGTAAGGATAAAGAAAGGTACAAGGAAAAGGGAAAAGCCATCAGGAGGGAGGAAGCCTGGAAAGCAGGGCATGACATCCATTCCACCAAAAATGAACCTCCAGCACATTGCTGAGATGCGCACAGCAAGGAAATTCCCGAATTGTGAGGTAATCGGAAGTTATTACCTCGCTGAGGACGGCAGGCAGATATGGTATGAAGTAATCATGGTCGATCCCAACCACCCAGCTATCAAGTCCACCAAATCTCTAAAATGGTTACAAAATCCTTCAAACAGAAGACGTGTATTTAGGGGTAAAACTAGTGCAGGCCGCAGTTCCAGAGGTCTAAGGGGTCATGGTAAAGGTTATGAAAAAAGGCTTAAGTAGGGTGGAAATCTCTATAATCGTATAGAAACCTTTTTCCTTTTTTTTTGTAATTTTCCATGTTCCGATTGGCTCATTGATTATGAGTTTGTCTCTTTTCATTCTAGATAAAATTAGACTCAGATTATGTTTTGCCCTATGAAATTTATTTTTATAATTATATCTAGACATCATTTCTTTTATTAATTGATTGAATATAAAGTCAGAATTTTCTAAAATCTCTAGTACTTGAATTCTATATTTTGATGTTTTTCTCAATTTAACTTCATAATTTACCTTTTCTAAAAGATTTCTGCTGATATTTTCAAGACCATAATTTTCTATTTTACTAATCAATAACAATAAATATTTTCTTATTTCCTTTTCTTTAGTCTTATCTTTTCTCAAAGAAAAGGGAATTATATTTGAAGCTCCTTTATTTAGAAGATGAGCTAAGTTTAATAATCTATTCTTTTCAATACCTTTCCAATGTTTTCCGTGTACTACTTTACATCCATTTACGAATCCTATTTTTTGTCTAAATTTCTCAACATCCTTTCCCGTTAAAAGTATTTCGTGTGGCATTTCCTTTGGTTCGAATTCCAAACCTTTCAATAATGTACAAATATCTTGTTTTAGTTTTAGATTTTCACAAGCTATCATTATCCATGCTCTTAAGTAGAAAAGTTTATGTTCCTCGTACCACCAAAGTTCATAGATGATGCCCCCCATCAGAAGAAGCATAAACCTTCATGAATTCGCATTTTTGTTCTTCTGTACCATTCATTATAAAATCTGGTACCTTAACGCTTGGCCAAGATTTTATGTTTTTATCCATATCTCTAAATGGAGATGTTCTATAAGTTGGTACGAATTGCCTCAAAAATTCAGAAAATAATCTCCCGTCCATGAATCCATATTTCCTATTAACCCTCTTCCTAAATACAATAGAAAGATTATCCCAAACATACTTATTGAGTGATTCATCATTTGTTAAGAATTTAATCTTACTTTTATGAACACAACCATCACTCAAAAGGCCACTAACTATAACTGCACCTTCGCTCCCATTTAAGAACTTATCTACGTCAACAAAACCTATTAACCTAAAATTTGAATTTCCTCTCAGATTAAAATCTTCAACTATATCTAAGTAATGTCGACCTTTATTTGTTAATCTAAATAGTCCGCGTCCCTTTCTCTCCAAAATGCCCTCCTTTACAAACCTACCTGTTAAATAATCAACTTGTTTGTATTTCAAATTTGATATCTTGACCAATTCTCTAATTTGCATAATTTCCTTGCTTTTAAATAAATTAAGAATTTTTGCTTTCAATGGTGTTAGCGGTTCTTCTATTTTGATATATTTCATGCTATTTAACATTTCAGGTCTGGTAGTAGTTCACATAATGGAACTTCATTCATATCCCCACCATCTCTTGAGACTTATCCAAAGATTTCCATACATCTATCTTAATATTCTTCCTATATAATCTATTCCATATTTCTTCATCTATAACTTCAATTTCCCAATCTTCTAAATCTAAAACATTTTGATTTTGCAATAAAGTCACCTCCTTTTTGTAAGGGCTCAGGTTCATGAGCCCTCCGCTAGGAGGTGGGGCTCGGGGTTCTGAGCCGAGAAAAGGAGGTTATAACGAAATTCAAATATAAATTGAGAGATTGCTATCATGATGATTAGAGAAAGAAAAGGCAAGGGCTTCGAGAGAAGAGGAACAAATAAGTTCTAATACGCATGCTTTAAAAGCAGTGAATTGAATATATATGATATAGTATAGGCTTTTGGAGCTGGACGGTAGTGCACCCTGGCTTCAGAAGGCCCTGGGGATGAATGGCATGAAATTTTATGATCTGCACGTACAAAGCAATCTTTCTACTGGCACATCCAGCATAATTGAGCTTGCAATGTTCGCTGAGCAGCTCGGCTTCTCAGGAATAGTGATATGCGACAAGTTCGAGTCACTGGAGAAAATAAGGGAAATGAAGGAGCACATAGAAAAAGCAAAAAAGGAAGTTGACATAGAGATATACCCTGGTGTTGAGATAGAGGCCAAGAACCCCCTGGAGCTCAAGCAGCTGCTCTCAAGGGTAAGGGAGCATGTCCTTGTTGTTGCTGTGCACGGTGGCAGCTATGCAATAAACCGTGCTGCATGCGAGGACTCCCGCGTTGACGTCCTCTGCCATCCTGAGCTCGGAAGGATTGACTCTGGCCTGGATGCAGTATGCATGAAGGCTTCTGCTGCAAATGATGTTGCAATACAGGTCAATTTCAGGAACATCCTCTACAGCTACAGGAGGAGCAGGAGCGCATTGCTTGCAAACATGGCAATGAACGTGAGGCTTGCGAATGAGCTGAATGCCAAGACAATAATATGCTCAGCTGCACAGGCTAAATGGGACATGAGGGACCCGAGGGAACTGATATCAATAATGAATGTGCTTGGCACCGAGCTTAGCAAGGCCTTTTATTCGCTCTCAGATGTGCCTGCTGGAATAATCGAGAAGAACACAAAAAAGCTCATGGGAAAGACAGTAACAGAGGGGGTTGAGGTAATTGGCTGACAGACCACAGACTTTGCCACCTACGCTAAGGCCAAAGAACAGGTACCTTGCGTACCAGATTGTTTCAGACAAGAAAATACCTTTCACAGACCTGATTAATGCCATGCTGCACTCCATCCTGAACTTCCTCGGAGAGCTCGGCACATCGCAGTCAAGGGTATGGATAATCAGGAACACATGGGACGAGGAAAAGCAGATGGGCCTTCTGCGCTGCAACCACGTATCTGTTGAGCAGGTAAGGGCAGCCCTTTCCCTTGTGCAGCGTGTTGGCGACAGCCCTGTTGTGATAAAGGTGCTTGGCGTATCAGGCACAATAAAGGCTGCAAGGAAGAAGTTCTTCGGAGAAAGGGACCTGAGGAGCTTTGCAACCTGAATAAGGTTTGGAATACAGGCTCTAACATTTTCTGATACATTTATAAACTTGCAATAGCAATAAAATCTAGTAATAATATAGAGGAGGTTTTGGTATGGAAGCTATGCCTGAATTCATGGGTTATGACAGGGCAATTGTGACATTTTCTCCTGATGGAAGGCTGTTCCAGGTAGAATATGCAAGAGAAGCCGTGAAAAGGGGTACTACGTCCCTTGGTGTTGTTTTCAGCAACGGCATTGTGCTTGCAGCAATAAGGCCGCTCACAGCGCTGGCAATCCCGAATAGCGGAAGCGACAAGATACACCAGCTTGATGACCATCTTGCAGCAGCTATTTCAGGCTTCCTTGCTGATGGAAGGGTGCTTGTGGACGGCGGAAGGACAAAAGCACAGGTCTACAAATTAACCTATGATGAACCAATTGATGTTCAGGGAATTGTAAGGGAGATATCGGACAGAATGCAGCTCTTCACCCAGTTCGGCGGTGTAAGGCCTTTTGGTGTTGCGCTCCTAACAGGGGGGGTTGATGAAAAAGGGGCCCAGCTCTTTGAGATTGACCCGAGCTCTGCTTTCTATGCATGGAAGTCGCAGGCAATTGGCAAGGGAGCAGCAGAGGCATTGAAAGTGCTCAGAAAGGAATGGAAGGAGAAAATGGCGCAGGAGGATGCAATAAAGCTGGCTCTTGCTGCACTCAAAGCAGGCGAGAAGGCAGTAAAGCCAACCGAGGTCGAGCTTGCAATTGTAAATGAAAAGGGCTTCAGAAAATGGCACGGGGAGGACGGAAGCAGATTCATAAGGAAATACTGGTGATTTTAATACAACTACCCGAAGTAATACATTTGTTTGAGTACTACATGAAGTTGGTTACATGTCAGTTTCTGTTGAAAAATCAGTAATAGCAAGGCTGACCAAGCATGGGCAGAAATTTGAAATCTTGGTAGACCCTGAAAAAGCGTTAGATGTAAAAGCAGGAAAGGATGTTCCTGTTGACGAGCTTCTTGCTTTCCCTGAAGTATATGAGGACTCCAAAAAGGGACTGAAGGTTTCTCCTGAAACAATCAACAAGGCCTTTGGGACAAATGAGATCTCTGAGATCGCCAAGAAGATAATAAAGGAAGGCGAGATACAGCTCACAACAGAGCAGAGGAACAGGATGCTCGAGGACAAGAAAAAGGCAATTGTGAGCATAATTGCAAGGAGAGGTGTCAATCCCCAGACAGGAATACCCCATCCTCCTGAAAGGATTCTGAATGCAATGGAACAGGCAAGAGTAAGGATAGACCTGCACAGAAGGGCAGAGGAGCAGATAGATTCTGTTATAAAGGAAATACAGAAGATACTTCCCATAAGCTTTGAGAAGGTCCAGATAGGAATAAAGGTCTCTGCACAGTACGGAGCAAGGGCAGCAGGAATTGCAAGGAATTTCGGAACAGTTGTAAGAGAGGAATGGGGAGCAGACGGGAGCTACATGGCAATAGTCAAGATGCTGGCAGCAGCTCAGAATGATTTTTATGATAAAATGAACTCCCTCACCCATGGTGAGGTTCAGATCAAAATAATCAAGAAAGGAGGTTAGAGTATGGCAGAAAAATCAGAACTTTTGATAAAGGAAAGAAAGCTTGTGACCCCCGGGGACATAATTGCCAGGGGCCTTGAGTACCTTCCTGGTGCAGGCTGCTACAGAACAGACCATGAGATCAAGTCAAAACTTCTTGGTCTGCTAAAGGTAAAGGACAGGATGCTGAGCGTGATCCCGCTTGCAGGCGTGTATGTGCCCAAGCCAGGGGACGGCATAATAGGCATAGTGACAGACATGCAGACCACCTTTTGGATACTCGACATAAACAGCCCATATGATGCAATACTGCAGATTGGTGAGGCAGTAAAGGAATATGTTGACCTCTCCAAAACAGACATCTCTGTTTATTTTGATGTGGGTGATGTTGTGTATGCAAAGGTCCTGAATGTGACAAAGTCAAAGAACGTGCAGCTCACAATGGCAGACTACAGGGCAAAGAAGCTCACAGGAGGAAGGCTCCTGCACATAACGCCCTCAAAGGTGCCCAGGCTCATTGGAAAGGGCGGGTCAATGATAGAGCTCATAAAGGGCAAGACAGGATGCCAGATTGTTGTTGGCCAGAACGGCCTTGTCTGGCTCAGGGGCACGGATGAATCACTTGCCTCAAAAGCAGTGCTCATGGTGGAGCAGGAAGCGCACATAGCAGGGCTCACAGACAGGATAACAAAAATGCTGGAGGAGGGTGGTTGATATGGCAAAGGTAGGAGCACCGGAAAAGCTGATTGTCAAGAACAAGCGACTTGATGGCAGAAAACTGGAGGAGTTCAGACCAATAATAGTAGAAGCCGGCGTGCTCAGAAGAGCAGGCGGTTCTGCCAGGTTCGAGTTCGGCAACACCAAGGCGCTTGCTGCTGTTTATGGCCCAAGAAAGGTCCATCCAAGGCACATGATGGAGCCCAAGAGGGCAATACTCCGCTGCAAGTACTTCATGGCACCTTTCTCAACACAGGAAAGAATAAGGCCGGGCTACAGCAGAAGGGGCATAGAGATATCAAAGGTCATAACAGAGGCCCTGACCTGTGCAACTTTTTTGGAAGACAATCCGAAAACAGCAATAGATACCTTTGTTGAGATAATGCAGGCTGATGCATCAACAAGGTGCGCTGGCCTCAATGCAGTGTCGCTCGCAATGGCAGATGCAGGCATCCCAATGAAGGACCTCATTGCGTCCTGCTCAGTTGGAAAAGTGGATGGAAAGATAGTGCTTGATGTGTCAGGTGTGGAGGACAACTACGGCGAGGTTGACATGGCTGTTGCAACAATAGGCGGGACCGAGAAGATAGTGCTGCTGCAGGTTGATGGAATATTAACAATAGATGAGTTCAGCAAGGCATTGGAACTGGCTGTTAAGGGATGCAAGGAGATTTTCCAGAAAGAGAAAGGAGCACTGAAAACCAGGTATGCAACCACAGGAGGCGAGGAAGAATGAGTATCAAAGAGCGTTATATCAAGAAGCTGATTGAGGACAAGATAAGGGTTGGCAACAGGAAATTTGATGAGTTCAGGCCAGTCCAGATAGAAACAGGCGTGGCCTTGAATGCAGAAGGATCTGCAAGAGTAAGAATGGGGAACACCCATGTGATTGTTGGTGTTAAGATGGATGTGCGCGAGCCTTATCCAGACACACCTGAGGAGGGCAACCTTATTGTTGATGCAGAGCTCGTGCCAATTGCATCCCCAACATTCGAGCCAGGCCCGCCCAATGAAGTAGCAATTGAGATTGCAAGAGTAGTTGACAGGGGAATAAGGGAGAGCAAGGCAATAGACATGGAAAAGCTCTGCATTGTGCCAAAGGAAAAGGTATGGGTTGTTCATATTGATGCGCATGCACTCGACCATGATGGAAACCTCATGGATGCATGCGGTCTTGGAGCAATTGCCGCACTGATGAACACAAGGATGCCTGAATGGGACACAGAGAACGAGAAAGTGGTGCGCGATATACCTTTTGAAAAAAGAAAGCCCTTGCCCATGAAGGACATACCAGTGCCTGTCACAACATCCAAGATAGCAGATGCGCTTGTTGTGGACGCAGAGCTCGAGGAAGAAGAAGCCAGGGACGCCCAGATAACAATAACAACCACAAAGGACAACAAGGTATGCGCAGTGCAGAAAGCAGGGAAGGGCTTTTTCACAGTGGAAGAGGTAAAGAAGGCTGTTGAATTTTCCCTTGGAAAGGGAAAGGAGCTCAGGAAACTAATCAAGTAGCTTTTTAAATATTAAACATTATCAGTAAATAGAGGATTTTATGCCGACCAAAAAAGTCGGGACAACAGGAAGGTACGGGCCGCGGTATGGAAGGCGCTCCAAGAAGATAATCGCTGTCATTGAGAAAAAGCAGAGAAAGAAGCAGAAGTGCCCATATTGTGAGCGCCTTGCGCTCAAGAGGCTGGCTTCAGGCATATGGGTATGCAGGAAGTGCAGTGCCAAGTTTGCAGGAGCAGCCTATTTGCCCACCTCTCCTGTGGGCGAGGCTGCAAAAAAGGTTTATGGTGAATGAAATGTACAAGTGCTTGCAATGCGGAAAGACCGTGGATTTTGAAACCCTGAAGGAAAAGATACGCTGTCCTTACTGCGGCTACAGGATTCTCCTGAAATCAAGGCCCAAGACCACAAGGAAGGTATCAGCGATATGAGAGCTACCATTGATATCGGATGCAAAAATCCGGAAGACATAATAAAGGCAATAGAGCCCGATATAACCGCAACACAAAGGTTCAATGCACTGCTTGAAGCAGGGGAGAACAGGCTCTTGCTCAAAGTCGAATCAGAAGACATAACAGGTCTGCTGACAGGCATAAACTCATACCTGAGATTAATAAGAACTGCAATAGAGGTTGAAAAAATTGGTTAAAAAAACTGAAAAGCCGGTTGCGCTTCCTCCAGAAGCCCAGCAAATGCTCATGCAGCTCCAGGCATTCAGGCAGCAGCTGCAGGCACTGGCACTGCAGAAGGAAAGCCTACAGATACAGAAGCTTGAGAATGAAAAAGCACTGGAGGAGCTGGGCAAAACAAAACAGGGCGAGGATGTTTTCAGGGCAGTGGGGCCAATACTCATAAAGAGCTCCAAGAAGAAAATGGAAAAAGAGCTCAAGGAGAGGAATGAATCAATAGACCTAAGATTGAAGACATTTGAAAAGCAGGAAGCAGCAGTCAATCAGAGGGTCATGGAACTCCAGAAAAAGCTTCAGCAAATGCTTTCTGGAACAGAAACAGCCGGCTAATCTTCCTCTTCTTTCTTTTTCACTTTTTCACATATCTCCCTTATCTTCTTCTCATAGCCTTTGCTGTTCCTCAAATATTCTGCACCGTCCAGCTCCCTGATACGCGTTATTGCCGTTCCCCTGCCTTCTTCTGAAAAGGAGTACCCCCTGATTATCTCATTTGCAAGGGGATAAAATATTATGTCCTGCAGGCACATCGTCTCAATGTCAATATATGCAATCGCCTTTTCCATGTCATCCCCACCCGCATATTTGCTCACTGTAATAGCATTATCAAACTCCCTTACTTGCTTGCCATTTGAATGTGCTGTCATGGAAATCACTTTAAATAGGGAAACAGCCTTTCCTCAACCCTGTCTATAAGTGGCCCTGGAACAGAAACCTCAAAAACGCCTTCCCCAGGATCGCATGCAATTTTCTGAGCACCTGCATTACGAGCCATGTCGTACAGCTCCTTGTTTGTAAAGCAATAATGCACGGTTCTACCTGCCATCTCAATCTCCTCGCTAATATTTGTTGAGCTCCTCTATGAAGCCCTCATAGTCAAAATCTGGTGCATCTGGATTAAGATTAAGACTAAGTGCCTGATTATATTGTTCTTCACTTAATGCTGGATGGAACTCTTCCAGGTGCACTGGTCTATAAGTTCCCTCACCTGTATTGTCAAACTGCATCTTTTCACCCCTCAAACGAAGTTAATACGTCAATTGGTGTAGCTATTCTTATGTTAAACATATATATAAACTTTACGGTTTTTAACTCATATCAACGGGTATTAATTTCGAGCTGTCAAAAGGTCTTTAAAAAAACCGGAGACCATGATTTCTCCATGGAAAACACCATTTCAGCTCTAAAGGCCATAAAAGGAAACGTGTTGGTGCTCACGCACCATAATGCTGACATAGATGCACTTGGGTCAGCACTTGCTCTCTCCCTGTGCCTGAAACAGAAAGGGATAAGTGCCCAGGTAGGAGCGTCTGAATCAGTTTCAAGGCCAGCAAAAAAAATAGCAGAAGGCCACAGCATACTCATCGACCCGGACTGCTCAAAATACAATAATGTTATAGTTGTTGACACTTCTGTGCCTGAGCAGCTCGCACATGTAAAGAACCTGAAGGCGGATGTGCTCATTGACCACCATGAGCCAGGACCTCTTGCTGAGTCTGCAAAAGTAAAATGGATAGAAACCCGAGCAAAGTCAACAGCACAGATGGTATTCCGGATTATTATGGAAATGAAGTGCAAGCTGACAAAAAGAATCGCGCTTCTCCTTGCAGCAGGCATTGTTGCGGACACAGCGCACCTCAGGCTTGCAGGAAAGGAGGAGCTGAGAATATTGCTCGAGCTGTTTGAAGGCGGGATAAGGATGGACGAGATAATGAAGCTTATCGAGGCCCCGGTTGAGATATCAGACAGGATAGCAGGACTGAAAGCAGCCACCCGCGCCAGTGTGTTCAGGCTTGGTGAGCTTCTTGTTGTTTTTTCAAAGCTCAAGTCGCATGAAGCAGCATCATGCAGAGCACTCATAAGAACAGGCGCTGACATTGCAGTTGTTGCAGCAGTCAAGAAAAATGAGATAAGGATATCCAGCAGGGCAAGGCGGAACATTGAAGAGCATGGCATAAACCTTGCAGAGATATTCAAGGAAGTTGGTAAGATAATAGGCGGAACAGGTGGCGGCCATGCCCAGGCAGGCTCTGCAAACGGAAAAAAGCCAGGCCAGGTGCACAAGGCATTCTCCTTTGTTCTCGATCAAATTGAAAAGAAAACAAAGAAAAAGGCAAAGAGGATAGAATAAAGCGTAAGCTATTTAAGCATGAGAAACTCTATGTTATTAAATTAAAAAATTCGCTTGATGAATCATGAGCTTTGAGATAGGTGTTAAAGATGTTCGAGGATGTAATACCCCTGCTGAAGCAGGTAGCAGAAGACAGAAGCGTGCCAAGGAACATAAGGGAGAAGATTCTGGAAAGCATAGAAACGCTCCAGAAGGAGGACCAGCCCCTCGAGCTCAGGATAAACACTGTTATCTCAAACCTTGATGAGGTCTCAAATGACCCGAACATACCAATGTATACCAGGACCCAGATATGGAACATAGTTTCCACGCTGGAGTCCATGCAAAAGTAGTTATTTAAATTTGCACCTACAATAATAATAGGTAATAAGGAGGCGATCCAATGGTTCTGGACAAACTGTTTGGAAGGGGATTTAGCGAACTCGGAGAAGATGAGTACATAGAGCTTGATACAACAGCCACAACAACTTCAACAGGGAAGATACCCATAAGGGTTGACAAGATAGACGACTTTTCTGATTCAGACAGGATACAGAAGTTAATCAGGGGAGGAAGCATTGTTCTGGTGAAGATAAAGAGCCTTAAGGACAAGGACCTTTCAGAGCTCAAGAGGGCAATAGACAAGCTCAGGAAGACATGCGTTGCACTCAACGGAGACATCGCAGGAATAGACGAGGACTGGATAATCCTCACACCGAGCTTTGCCCACATTGCAAGGGAGATGTAAAGAAACCTTTTGTTTTTGCATTCTGTTTACACTAAAGTGAAGTTTAGGCTTCCTGCGCAATTTCATACATTATGTTGCATTCCTCTTCCCCGCCAACAAGCTCTATTATCTTCCTGTTCATTGCCACATACTTGTCCAAGTATAACTCAAACGCAGGCTCTATGCCTTCTATATACTTCCTGTCAAGAAATACCCTGTCCAGAATTGGACAATAAAACCCGTACTCCTTTACAATCCTGCTGAATATCCTGTCAAGCTCAGGAGAATGATAATTCCTTTTCATTGCTAACTCTAGCAGGTAAGTATTATGCCCCTTTGACAGCTTGCCCTTTGTTGCAACAGCCCTCCATCTACTTGTATCTTCCATAATAGAAGTAAAATTCCCAACCCATTTAAGCCTGCCGTATCCCTATACGTCCTTTGCCTTAAGAACCTTCTGTTATCTTTTTTAATTCAGCTTCTAATTTCTCAAGATATTTTTCCTTTTTCTCCCTTTCCAGGCGAAGCTTAAATCCCTTTATTACAGCTGCCATCTCATCAGTAGCATTATACGCGGGGCAGCTTCGTGCCTCACCATCATGATAATAAGCTTCTTCCCTGCTTCCTGGATGCCCGGGGTCAGGATCCTCATAAGTGCTTGCTATACATCTTCTTCCTGTAATCCTGCATTTGTAAAGGTCAGAATTCCAAATACTTTCCCCTTCCTTTGGTATGTTCTCCAGCTGCGAGCAGTAATCTCCCATGCCTGGTAATAGAAAACTAATCTTTAAGTGTCTTACAGTCAAGAACTGTTGTTGCGGTAGGCTATTGCCTCGACTGCCTTGGTAAGCTTCTCATTGAACTCGAGCTGCGCATTGAAATATTTTCCCATGTCCTCACGCAGGCCTCCAACGTCCTCACGCAGGCCTTTTACCTCATCATGCACGTCCTTTATCCCATCACGCATGTCCTCCTGTCCCTTGTCCAAGTTGTATAATCTTTCGTTCATTTTACGTAATTCTCCCACGCCCTCGTCCAAGCGTTCGGCTATTTCTTTTTCATAATTCTGCACAATGCGGCTGAAATCATTTGGTAAATATGGCTCTGCTGCTTCCT
This sequence comes from Candidatus Aenigmatarchaeota archaeon, assembly GCA_046760225.1. Lineage (GTDB taxonomy): Archaea > Aenigmatarchaeota > Aenigmatarchaeia > Aenigmatarchaeales > JACQIB01 > JAWABM01. The sequence continues at coordinate 9,236 of JBHIDR010000007.1, read as the reverse complement.
CACATCGTGCCACTTCTGCAGAAGGGAAACGTCTTACACCATCAATAAATGTGCTTACCTCAGCATCATCCTCAGAGCCCCTGCAAGAAATAACTACAGAGCCATTATCATTATTATACACGAATCCTGACAGGTTCAGTTGCTGCGCAAGACCCTCAACATATTTTCTGAACGCCTGTTTTTGGACCTCTCCTCCAACCACGAGGTTCATATACATCATGTATAATAATTATGTAGGAAAGTTTATAAAACGGTGTTCTTGCGGTTTTTTGGTTGCTTGTTTTTGCCTTTAGCTCACCTTGCTTCCTGGCTTCAGCCTCTTGTCTGGTGTGAGAATGACCACCTTCTTGCCTTCTTCTGCTGCAAGTAGCATTCCCTTGCTCTCAATCCCCTTTATCTTTGCTGGCTTGAGGTTGGCTATGACAATAATCTGCTTCCCAACAAGTTCGTCCTGCTCATAGTTCTTCCTTATTCCTGCAACAATTGTCCTTCTCTCCTCTTCTCCCATGTCTATTTCCAGCTTGTACAGGTTGTCACTTCCCTTTACTATTTCAGCAGACTTTATCTCAGCCACCCTGAGGTCAAGCTTCTCGAAGTCCTCTATGTTCACATATTTCACCTCTTCCTGTAGTTTCTTTTTCCATTCCTTTAGTTCTTCATTACCAATCTTTTTGAATAATGGCTTTGGCTTTCCTATCTTGTGGCCTGATTCAAGCGTGAACTTCTTTATCAGGTCAAAGTTACCCGCCTTGTGCACACTTTCCCTTATTCCTAATTGCTTCCATATGCTTTGTGCTGACTTTGGAACAAAGGGCTCGAGCAGCACACCAAGTCCCTTAGCAATATTTGCACAAACATAAAGCGTGTTCGCAGCACTTGCTTTGCCCACAGCATGCCAGGGCTCTTTCTTGTTCAGGTATGCATTTGCTTCAGAAGCAATCTTCATGGTGGTGCCCAATGCATCTCTTAATTTTATTTTCTCAAAGTTCTTTTCTGCTTCCTTTACCAGTTTTTCATATTTTTTTACCATCTTCTTGTCTTCTGGAGCAAGCCTTTTCTTTTCAGGCACCTTGCCATTGTAATTATTACCTATGAATACAAGTGTCCTTTGAACAAAATTACCAACTATGTCAGCCAGCTCATTGTTCACCCTCCTCTGCAGCTCATCCAGGGAGAACTCAGTGTCCTTGCCTTCTGGCAGGAGAGCAATCAGCGTGTATCTCCAGTAATCAGCAGGCCTCAAATCAAGTGCAGCCTCAATGTTCAACCCCACACCTCTGCTCTTTGAGAATTTCACTCCTTTTGCAAGCAGATACTCATAAGATGCTATGTAATCAGGAAGGTTGTACCTTGCCTTTGTTCCCATTAGCATTGATGGGAATATCACTGTGTGGAAAGTTATGTTGTCCTTTCCAAGTGTCTGTATTATCCTTGTGCCTTTCCTCTTCCACCATTCCTCCCAGTTGCACTTGTTCTTATCGCAGTATTCCTTCACAGCTGAGACATACCCGAGCACGGCATCAAACCAAACATAGAACACCTTTTCCTTGTACCAGGGCAATGGAACAGGGAACCCCCATTTGAGGTCCCTTGTTATTGGCCTTGTCTGGAGATCCTTTATGAACTCCCTTGTAAAGTTCTTTGCATTGTCAGGCCATTCCTTGTGCTTTTCAAGCATTTTCTCTATTCTTTCTCTGAATTTAGGCAAATCAATGAACAGGTGCTGTGTTTTCCTGAATTCCAGGTCTTTCTGCTTGCAGATTATGCAGTAGGGATCTATAAGATCCTTTGGATCAAGCAGCTTTCCGCAGTCATTGCACTGGTCCCCTCTTGCCAGTCCACTGCAATGTGGGCACGTGCCCTCAACCCATCTGTCAGGAAGGAACCTCTTATCATTCTTGCAATAGACCTGCTCTATTTCCCCTTCTTTAATATAGCCGTTCTTCCAGAGCCTTTCAAAGAAATCATAAACAGTCTGCTTGTTCCATTCGGTATGTGTTGTTGTATAATTATCAAACTGTATGTTCCATTTTTCAAAAAGCTCCTTTACAAGCTTGTGGTTCTTTTCAGCAAGCTCTGCAGGCTCCACCCCTTTTTTGAAGGCCTCCACTTCCATAGGTGTGCCGTGCACATCACTGCCAGTAACATACAGTGTGCTTGCACCCTTTAGCCTGAAATATCTTGCAATAACATCACCAGGCAGTATGCTGCCTACCAGATTTCCTAGGTGCGGGAGGGTATGCACATAGGGCCATGCTGATGTAACCAGTACTCTTTTTTTCTTTGCGAACCCAATCACCTAAAGAAAAATCTGATTTCATCATTCTTAAAGCCAAGTGATTTCAACATCATCATTTCCCCGCAACCTCTTAAAGTTATTCTGAAGTCTCATCAACTTCAAGAACAAATCGCTTTTTTGCAGCAAAGCCTTCCCATAGCTCATCAAAACCAGTATCGATCTCATCAAATGCTTGCTCACGGATTATATTCCCACACACAGGGCAACAAACCACTTCTACCTCGGTTTCGTCATCTGGATATGCCATGAAACTGCCAAATTTCTTTGTGAACCAGGCTACCTGCTGCTCAGTAACAGCTCGCTTAAGCCCGAGGGTTGCCCACAGTGCCTCGAGCACCTTTCTGGGTGATCGACCACAAATCCAGCATTTTACCATGTCTATAATTAGACTATAAGTTTATAAACTTTTTATGTGTCTTTTAAACTAAATTTAAAGTAGATTTAAAGTAGCATTATTAATTCCAAATAATTCTTTGTATAGGCATGTCAAAAGCTGAGCTCGAGGATCTTAGCTGGGTTATCAGGGGCAAACAACGCCGTACAATCATTCAACACATCAAGGTGAAGGAAGCCGCCACCCCAACACATATAGCAAAAACTTCAAATTACTCGCTGAATGCCACGAGCAGGATATTAAGTGAGTTCAGAGAAAGGGGTCTTGCAAAGTGCCTGAATCCGAAGTCAAAAACAGGCCGGCTCTATGTTCTAACACCAAGAGGCAAGATTATCAGGGACAAATTGCTAAAACTCAAACGCAGCTCCTGACATTTTATCTAGGTTGTGTTAATGGTATACAAACTCAAGATTAAAGAATTACCAGTTGTTGAGAGACCAAGGGAACGGTTAATAAATAGCGGACCAAATGCGCTAAGCGATGCTGAACTTCTGGCGATTGTCATAAGCAAAGGAACATATAAAGAAAATGTTCTTGACATGACCAAGCGTTTGCTTAAAAAATATAATCTTGGGGCGCTCTCTCAAATAACTGTTTCAGAACTTAAAGGAATATTTGGGATTGGCGAAGCCAAGGCATGCCAGATTATCGCGGCTTTTGAACTAGGGAAACGGTTAGCATCATATACGGACAGCCCGTCCTTAAAGATTGAAAGCGCTGCAGATGTTGTGAGATTATGCGGCCTTAAGATGCGTGATTTGAAAAAGGAACATCTTAAAGGATTTTATCTTAATTCAAGAAAAAGGCTAATCAAGAGCGAAACTATCTCAATCGGTAGCTTAGATGCGAATTTGGTCCATCCGCGCGAGATTTTTAAGACCGCCCTAGCTGAAAGTGCTGCAGGAGTAATTTTGGTACACAATCATCCTTCAGGCAATCCAACACCCAGTGAAGAAGACATCGCAATAACAAGACAAATAGCTAAGGCAGGAAAGATAATGGGCATTGAGCTTCTTGACCACATAATTGTTAGCTCCGGGGGTTTTGTTAGTCTGATGGAACTGGGAGTTTTGAAGTGAATATCAAGCCATCCAAGTAACATCAACATCATCAGTTCTCCAGTAGCGGTCTATTCTTGTCTCTTCAGGCTTCTGCCGCTGTCCGCTCTTGTACGCCAGCAAACCTGTCCAGCCTATCATTACACCGTTGTCACCTGAGTATTCGCGTGGCACAACATAGAACTTTGCATCCCTTTCCCTGCACATTATTTCAAGCATCTCCTGCAATCTCTTGTTCGCAGCAACACCGCCTGTAAGAAGTACTTCATTTTTATCTGTATGCGCCATTGCCCTTTCAGTTACTTCTGTGAGCATTGCAAAGCATGTCTCCTGCAAGGAAAAGCAGACATCCTCCAGTTTTTCCTTTTTCAGTTTGTCAACTGCAGCAGTGAGTATTCCTGAAAAGCTCAGGTCCATTCCCTTGACAACGTATGGTAATTCAACCCACTTGCCTTTCTTTGCAAGCTTCTCGACCTTTGGTCCACCTGGATGCCCGAGCTCCGCCTGCCTTGCGAACTGGTCAATTGTGTTACCGATTGCAACGTCAATTACTTCACCAAAAATTCTATATCTTCCCTCTGTGAATGCAAGCAATTGCGAATTGCCTCCTGAAACATAAGTTATCACCGGATCTTTTGCACCGGTCGTAAGTTTACCTATCTCTATATGAGCAATTGGATGGTTCACACCTACCAATGGCTTTCCCAGTTTAAATGCAAGAATCCTTGCAGCTGTTGCGCCTATGCGCAGGCATGGAGGCAGGCCAGGCCCCTGGGAGAATGCAACAACATCTATATCTTTTATTTCAATCCCCGCTTTCTTTATTGCCTGTGCAATTGCCTCACCTACAATATCAGCATGATGGTCAGCAGCCTCGCGCGGATGGATTCCTCCTTTTTTCGGTGTATAAATCTCTTTAACATTAGCTAAAATCTTTCCTTCATCCGAAACTATTCCAACACCGAAAGTATTTCTGCTAAATATGTGCAGTACTCTCGATGCCCAGACAAATCATGCTTTAGAATTAGCGCACAGGCTTTTATTTCTTCTGCACTTCTGCATATCCGCACTTGCCACATGCAACACGGTCCTTGTGCACCCCAACAAAGACTCCGGGACCGCATCTAGGACAGAACTTGCCCTGCGGCTTGCCGTCTTTGTACTTCTTCCATTTCTGCGATTTCCTGTGCTTGCTCTTGCTCCTTGGCTTCTTGCCCTTCCTTTCCTTCTTTCCTTTCTTCTTTCCCATTTATTCACCTTCTTTCTTCTCCTCTTCCTTCTTCTCTTCAGCCTTTGGTTCTTCTTTAGGAGCCTCAGGTTTTGCTTCTCTCGGGGCTTCAGCTGGCTTTTCTTCCTTGGGTGCTTCCTCCTTTGGTGCTTCCACTGGCTTTTCTTCTGCCGGCTTCTCTTCTTTTGCTTTGGTATAGATTTCCACTTTCTTTTCCTCCCATATCTTTGCCCATATTGTGCCTGCAGGCAAGCCACTATCAGAAATTATCCTGCTTATTTCAACCTTCTCAGGCGCAACCTTCATTTCAGTTGCTATTGCAACCTGCATCTCTGCCTTGCTCGGCGTTGCACCGCCACCATAATCTATCCTGGCCCTTATCTCTTTTCTCTTCAGCACCGGGTTTTCCTTTTCCTGCTTTATTTCAATTTTCACTTAATCACTCCCTGGTTATTTTCAATTCTTTCTCTATTTCCTTCTCCTTCTTTTTCTTCTCCTTAATCTTTCCGGTCTTCTTCTCTAATGCTTTCTTTATTAAAGCTTTTATATCTTTCTCTCCTCTCTTTCCTATTTCCTTTTCCAGCTGCTCCCTCATATAGTCAACTGTATCTTCAAGCCTCTTTATTGACTTCTTGAGGGCTTTTTTGTCTTTCTTTTTGTCTTCCAATTCCTTCTTCATCTCCTTTTTCAAATATGCCAACACATTATCCATTTTCTTTACTGATCTCTCCAGGGCCATTATATCTGTCTCTTCACCGAGCTTCCTCTCGAGCTTCCTCCTCAAGTCCATTACTATCTCATCAAGATATGCATCGATTTCATCTTCAGGCATTACTTCTTCACCCTTTTCTTTGATTTCTTTCTTCTCTTTCTCTTTCGCGATACTTTTTTTGGTTTACCCTTCTTTTTCCTGAACCTTGCAAAAAATCCAATCTTTTCCTTGGGCATCTCTTTTCTCGATACTCTTCTTTCTGTTTTTTCTGCCTTCTCAATTGCCTCGTACGCCTCTATCTCCTCCAGCCTCCTCAACCTTATCCTCACCTTCAATATGTAGATTGCTGAGAATGCTATTATCATCAGGAGCACTGCAAACAGTATTGCAAAAAGGAAATAAACGCTCTTGAGTGAGTTCAATGACTGCTGCGCTGTCTCAAGAAGCGATATGCAGTCCCCACTCGTTGTTATGTTCGCTGTTATGTTCTCTTCCTGGGCAGCTCCCAAAGGCACAAAGAGAAGCATTATCAAGGCTAAAATCAGTACTCTTTTCATAAAGAATGTATAATTATTCTCCTATTTATTAATCTTACTTCTTTCTCTTCTTCTTCCTGAAGATTATATCCTTGAGCACCTCTATTATCTCCATCCTCCTTATCTTCTTCTTTATCCTCTCTCCATAGAGCATAAGTATGAAGAACAATAGGAGCGCTATTGCAAGCATGACCAGCAGCAGCGGATATGACCAAATCAGCAGGTTCAGCTCCATTAACAGGACATTTATCTGTACAGCAGGCAGGCCCGGGAAGGGTACTGCAATTATGGGCGCCTTTTCCCCGCTTATTGAGAATATTCCTACTCCAGGTACTGTTGCTGTGAAGTATACATAGTCAGCATCCTCCCTTGCCTTGAATGCTCTTATTTCCTCCCATCTGCCTGTCCACATGCTGAGCACTATGGTATCCTCATCTATCCTGTTTGCCCCCATCCAATCCTTTTCCACCCTTATGTCCACTCTTATGTTCTTTATTTCCTGGGGTGGTACACCCTCTACACTTATGCTGATGTACTGGTAATTTTCCTCTTTTGGTGTGATATACGCTGGCCTGTCTATTTTCTTTATTATTATCCTGACATAAGATACGCTTTCCTCAAGAGAAAAGCTTAGTTTTGAAATGCCGAGTTCTGTTGAATTGGAAGTATCGCCTTCATAATCCCCGGCCGGTAGGTTCGTGCCCGTTATATTTGCAGCAGATGGATCCGTGGTATCAACCTCAAAGGATGGCCCTGGGGGCGCCACAGCAGGCGGTGCTGGTGCTGCTGGAGGCGCAGCTGGAGGTCCTGGTGGGGCTGGGGGAGCTGCCTCCTTTATTGTGAAGTTAAGGATATCGGTCACGTTCTCGTTTCCGCCCGTATCATTAGCATAAATCTTCCACACTACCAATGTGCCCGCGCTGAGCGAATTGTTCTGCCATGTGAAGCTGGACCAGTTCCCAACACCACTTATTATCATAGGCGTCTGGTTTGTCCAGTTACCTGTCTCATTAGTTGACAACCATGTGTAATTAAGGCCTTTATCATCTGTCCAGTATGCCTTCAGCGTGTTCGAGCTTCCTTCCTCTGGACTGCTTGAACTCTGGCTCTGGTTGGACCATTGGGGAGGCCTGTCCCCGACATAAAGATTAACATTTCCCACTGCCTTTGCAGTGGCAGGGGGCGGAAGCAATGAAATCTCAGATAATTTTAACTGTAGGTCCAGGGCTGCCACTAGCAAAAGAATCATTGTTAATATCAAAAGTATTTTCTTGTTCATTTGCCTCAATCCAGTTTACATTTTCAATAGATTAATATTTACCGCTTTCTCTTTCTTCTGAAAATGAAAAACAGCAAAGCAAGTATGATTGCTATGGCAAGTGCATACATCCAGATGTTCTGTGCTGGCTTGACTGTCAGGATAATCTTCTTTGTTGCTGTCTTTCCTGCATAATGGACAGTAACATCAGCATCATATTCACCTGCTGAAACCCCCCCTGTGTCCCAGAACACGTTGAGGGTGGCATTTGACCATGCACCGAGCACAATCGGCCCTGATGTCATTTTCTCTCCATTGACATCAACCTCAGCATACACGTTCTCTATGTCCTCGTTCCACAGGCTGTCTATGTCAATTGATATCTTCCCTATGCTGTTCTCTCTTATGTCCTCTGCCCTTATACCCAGTATTTCTACCACAAGGTCCCCGACCTTGAATTCCTTTTCTGCTGTCTTTGTAGAGCCATCATAAGAAACAGTTGCAACAGCCCTGTAGGCACCGACTTGTGTCCCCTTCCACCTGCCCTCAAGCTCGACTGTATCCCCAACAGCAACGCTCTTCCCGGCAATATCAACATCACCGACCTTTTCATTGCTCCTTTTTTCATAGATATCAATTGCTGCACTCACGCTCGAGAGGTTCTGCTTCCCCTTGTTCGTTACAGTTAGTGTAAAATCAACCATCTCATTTACAGCTGCATTTGTTGCATCAAAACCAACTTCTATATATTTCCCGGGATATGGTGCATCTATCCAGAGCTGTGCTTCAACAGCAGCAAGTGCTGCCACTGTTCCTATGCCTGCTGGTTCTGCTTCAGAAGCGCCTATCCTTATGTCGTGCCTTCCAGGCGAAATCTGAGCAGGCAGCTTCAACCGAACTTCAAAACTTTTCGATTCACCTGGATCAAGAACAAGCTCTGTTGTGCTGAGTGTTATGTAGTCCTTCAAATCCCCCTTAACATAGAGACTGGCTCTAAGGAGAATGTCCTCAGCATTAATGACAGTATAGGTTATGGTATCTTCATAATTCGGTTCAAAATCTATTATTAGCCTGCTTGGACCTATTCCTATTGCTAAGGCATTAGAAGAGAGAAAAAGAAAAGAAAATATAAAGAATACTAGGAACATTCCTTTCTTCATCAGCTTCTCCTCGTCCAATCTAAGACTGTGTTCCTATAAACCAAACAGTTGAGCTTTTTGCACCAGCTGACTCGTCGCTCGGCACAGTCACATTAATCTCAACTTCTGCCAGATCACATGAATTAGTGTAGTTTAGGAAGGCTATTGCAAGGGTTGCTGATGAAGGCATGTTTGTATAGGTTGTTATGCTCTCTCCTGTGTCAAAGCATGTCCCTTCTGAGCTCGTGTTCGCTGTAAACCTGTAATAGACTGAAGGGTTTTGAGCTCCTGTACCATCCCACAGGTCTGATGCATTTATTGTGACATTGACGTCCACTGTGCCGTCGTTCTGCACAGTGAAAGGCAGTGGTACGTCATCGCCTGTCTCGTTGCTTTCCCCGTTGTTCATTGATCCGAAGTCCACTGTATTTGTGGGTAGAGATATTGCTGCATAAGCTCCTACACTCACCTGTGTTGTTCCTGTAACAGCTCCTGTTGTGCTAATACCTGTCATCCTCATTGCTGTCATCCCAAGGCTTATCACTGAGATTACTAACACAACTCCAACCAGTGTAGCCAGTGTTTTGTTTGAAACAGTCATCATAATACACC
>JBHIDR010000006.1:0-30047 GCA_046760225.1 Candidatus Aenigmatarchaeota archaeon | reverse complement strand
TGGAAAGCTCGAACAGGCCATCTATCCTGTCCATGTTCAGGTTGCTTATCACGCTGTTGATTACTGTCTTCATTCTCGTCTTCTTGCACGCTATGATTCCGTCAATTGCTCTTTTCCTGATTCCCTTGACACCGCGCATCTTGTCATGAAGCTCATCATTGGAGTCAATGGAGACAATCAGATAGTCTGTAAAAGGCGCAATCTCATCACATCTCTCCTTTAATGAAAATCCGTTCGTGATTACAGTTGTGATCAGCTTGTTTTTCTTTGCAAACCGCAGTATTTCAGGCAGGTCCTTGCGCAAAAGAGGTTCTCCTCCCCATGCTGTATAGCCTCCCATCCCGGCTTTCCTTGCCTTTTCAAGCATTTTGAAGATATCTTCCTTGGACATGTCATTTTTATGTCCAGATGATTTTTTCCATAAATCACATGTCTTGCACCTGGCATTGCATAAGGAAGTAACAAGATGCGTAAGCATGATGGGCGAATGTGAAATAAATCTGCTTTTCAGGATGCTCGCTATCAGGCTGCCTGCTATTGACATGCTGCTCTTGTCTCCACTACCAAAACCATAATGAATTTTATCAGTCTGCTCTCACGAAATGATATTTCTCCTTCATCTCTTTTGAAAGGAAGCCAACACCGCATTCCTTTCCCAGTGTCTCGATCACTATTATGTTCTCAGGCTTCTCAAAATCAAGCCTTCCCTTTGTAAGGTTTTTCACCTGCTCCCTCAGGATATTTGTTATCTCCATGCTGTTTATTGCTCCTTTCAGCCCTCTTCTCTCAAAAGCTATGTCCCAGCTCTCCCCTTCTGGTATCTTCTCTGCATACTTTGGCATCATTTCCTTTAGTCTATCAGTAAGCTTGTCCGGCTCGAACAGAAAAACAGCATCAATAGGTATTATCCTGAAGAAAGCAGGGAACTTGACCTCCTTCATCCTGTCCATGAACTCCTCCTTGTTCTCTACCTTGCCTGTTAGTATCCCCCTGAATGCTGAGCGCTTGAACTCTCCATGCGGCCTGAGCTGCTTGAAGGCCTCCCTTATGTCCCTTCTCTGCGTTGTCACAATCACGTTCCAGTCTGGCATAATCATAATGGTAGCCCCGGGAGGATTCGAAATCGGCGGGCAATAGATTAACTATACGCCCTCCTCCGTCAACAGGTATCCTCACAGCTTTCGCTCAGAGCTTTAGCGCACCAAAGCCTGTCATCTTACCAATCCTCCAAAGGATTCTTGGCCACTAGACCACGGGGCTATGAGTATAGTTTGTTCAACAGACTTTTTTAAGGTTAATTTTTGTGACATTTCTGCCCCTTTTAAAAAGGTTGCAAATAAATAGTTAGATAGGTGTTGAAGGTGAAAGGTGAATTACGGACAGAGTGATAAGCGGACTAATTGTTTCTAGCTATGCTGATATATCAAAACTTTCACCTGATGTTTCTTGCGTGCACTTCAGGAAGTTTGTAAGCAAGAGGCTTTTAAAACTTGTTTTAGAAAGATGCCCAAATTTGAGGAAGCTGTCATTCTCTCGATATGCATATGCGCGGTTGAAAGGCAATTCGTGTGGTGTCCCTATCAAGATTTCAAATGGTAGAGGAAGACCTAGCGCTATCGAATTATTGTGCCCTGATAGCTCAATGGCAGAGCAGCTGCCTTGTAAGCAGCAGGCTGGGGGTTCAAGTCCCTCTCAGGGCTCCAAAAAATCAAGGAGGTGTAAAAGATGAAAGGATTTGCAGAGATTGGGGCAGAGCAGATATGGTATGTACCAGAAGACTTTGTGAAGAAATACGGAGATGGTGACCCAGAACAGGCAGTGGAATATCTGGAGAATAGAGTACTGATTTGAAAAATATATGAATAAAACTTATATTCCACTGTGAACAAGGTGTTTATATGAAAATAATAACCATGCACAGCAACTCGCTCGAGATAGAGCCAAAAAAGAAGGCCATAAAGGATGCAGAGAAGGTAGAGAAGAAGAAGCTGTCCTTCAAGGAGTGCCTGGTGGTCTTCTCAGCAGTTGAGAAGCGAGACGAATCAGCTGTTGTTCTGACAATACAGAACACTGCTGAAGAAGTAAAGAAGATAGCTGAAGAAGTAAAGACAAAGAACATAGTGCTCTATCCATATGTCCATCTAACAAACGAGCCTTCTTCATCAGATGCAGCGATGAAGGTTCTCTTTGGAATAGAGAAGGCTCTGAAGAAAGATAATTACAAAGTAGAACATGCTCCCTTTGGATGGTACAAGGCATTTAGCATATCTGTCAAGGGTCATCCTCTGTCAGAGCTCAGCAGGGAAATCGTAAGCATTCCAGGTGTTGCAAAGGCAGAAGAAGAGATATCCGGTGCCCTGAAGGACGAGGAAAAGATAAAGTCTGAATGGTTCATAATGGCGCCTGACGGAAAGATTGTCCCTGCAAAGGAGTTTGACTTCAAGGGCTTTGATAATCTCAAGAAGTTCTATTCATATGAGTCAGAAAAAAAGAGAGCAGCTGAAAAGATGCCTCCCCATGTGAAATATATGCGGGCGCTCGAGCTTGTTGACCACGAGAGCGGCAGCGATCCAGGGAACCTTCGCTTCTTTCCCAAGGGAAGGCTGATAAAGTCGCTGCTTGAGGAATGGGTCACTCAGAAGACAGTCAAATACGGCGCAATGGAGGTTGAGACCCCGATAATGTATGACTACGAGCATCCTGCACTAAAGAGCTATCTGCACCGCTTTCCAGCACGCCAGTATGTTGTGGAGTCCTTCAAGAAGAGGTTCTTTTTGCGCTTCTCTGCATGCTTTGGTCAGTTCCTGATGAAGCACGGAATGACTATATCATACAGGAACCTTCCTCTGAAGATGTACGAACTGACAAGGTATTCCTTTAGGTTGGAAAAGCCCGGTGAGCTTTCAGGACTCAGAAGGCTTCGGGCCTTCACAATGCCAGATATGCATACACTATGTAAGGATTTGAAGCAGGCAAATGAAGAGTTCGAAAACCAGTTCGAATTTTGCATGGGTCTTATGGAAGATCTGGGTTTCAAGCCAGGAGAATATGAGACAGCTGTAAGGTTCTCAAAGGACCTCTGGAAGCAGAAGGACAACCAGAAGATGGCCCAAAGACTGGCGCAAAAGGTCAATTCTCCTTTACTTATAGAGATATGGAGCAAGCGCTTCGCGTACTTTGACCCAAAGTTCGAGTTCAATTTTGTTGACAGCCTGAACAAGGCAAGTGCCCTGTCAACAGTGCAAATAGACCATGAGAATGCAGAGAGGTACAAGGTAATGTATACTGCAGAGAACAATAAGAGGAAATACCCGTTGATACTGCATTGCTCCCCATCAGGTGCAATAGAGAGGTGCATGTATGCTATACTGGAGAAGGCTGCAATGATGAAGAACCCTATGCTGCCGCTATGGCTGAGCCCGATACAGGTGCGCCTCTGCCCCTTGAACGATGACTTCATTGACTATTGTAAAGACATCGCAAAGGAGATATCAGCACAGGACATACGGATTGACATAGATGACAGAGCAGAGAGCGTGCAGAAGAAAGTGAGGGACGCAGAAAAGGAATGGGTTCCTTTGATAATTGTTGTGGGAAAGAAGGAAAAGGACTCAGGTAAACTGGCTGTCAGGTTTAGGGAGAACGGAGAAGTAAAGAATATGTTATCGAAAGAAGTAGTCAACTATGTTAAAGAAAGGAGCAAAGGAAAGCCGTTCAAGCCGCTCCCGCTACCGCCTCTTATGAGCAAGAGGCCTGCTTTTCTTTAATTTCTTGTATATAATATAGGCTCCTATGACAGCTGCACCAAGCCCGAGCGTGACTATCTCGAAATATTCTGAAAGGAAGGCCACTATTGCCTCTCCCCAGAGCATTATAACTATTGCCTCTGCAAAGAACCTTGGTGTCCTGCCTGCTATTGAAGCTATTATTGTCTTGTACAGCCTGAATTTGAGCATGCCTGCTGTTATTGTGAATATCTTGTAGGGTATTGGTGTGAAAGCGCCTATGAAAACAGCCATTGAGCCATACTTATTGAAGTAATGCTCTGCCCTGTTTACCTTGTGGTCAGAAACCAGTTTCCTTAGAAGTGGTCTGCCTCCTTTCAGGCCTATCCAATGCCCAAGAACAGCCCCTGCAACAGATGCAAAGGTCGCGATAAAGGCGAACCAAAGCGCAAGCTCTGGCTTTGCCAGTGCCATTGGTATCAGAAGCAGCTCCACAGGTATTGGTGAGAAGGATGATTCAGTGAACGCAACCACAAACAGGCCTGCTTCTCCAAGCGGCAGCAGCGCCAGCCTGCTCCATTCCAGCATGCTCTCAATAAGGCTCATGCTAACACATTAAAAAGCAGAAAATAAAAAGCTGCGGTTTCAGGCAGATGGCAGGTTCTTCCACATGACATCGAACATTGGTCCCATTACCTTTCCGCCTATATGGGCACCCTGTGTCCAGAGAGCCAGATCCTGTGACGGATGAACATCCTTGTCATCTGTCAGTGCCATCACAATATGCTTGTCGTCCACAACGCAGAACCTTCCGGCCATCTTGTCAGTGAGCTTCCTCACATCAGCGTACTTCTTCATTCCCTTGTATGTTGCATCGCCGGCCTTTGGATGTGCTGCGATCCTTACCTTCACTCCCTTGCCTGCAGCCTTTTTGAGAATGTCGCCGTGCTTGTCATGAAGCTCCTTTGCACCTTCAGCCGTGGTGACAATTGAAATCTTTTTCCTTGCGCCTTTGAAAAGAGTTTCCATCTGTCCATGTATTGCACCCCTTCCCTTCAGAGAGCCTGTCATTTCTCCTGGTTCAATCAGGGCAACACCCTTCTTGTGCATCTTTTCAAGCTCCTTGATGGTGGATGATTTTTCAATCTTGTTTATTCGTGAGACGGCAACATCTGTCTTTTCTCTTAGCTTTTTCTTTGCTCTTTCAAGGGCTTCTTTGGGTGGTATGGCAACATATTTCAAAGGTTTTGTGTTCTGAATCATTACAAACCCTTTGTCAGCCAGTGATTCCAGCACATCATATGTTCTGCTGTGCGGAACTTTGGCCAAACTAGATAGGGTACCAGCAGTTGCTGTTCCTCTGGATAGCAAAGCTACCCACAGTTTTCTTTCATAAAGATTTAATCCTATTTGTTTTAGTGCATCCAAAACATTTTGTGTTGCTACCATCTCATCACCACCCCATACTTATTGTTGCATTCTAATAGCCCAAGCGGGTATTTATAGTTTATTACTTGCTTGTGAACCTAACTTCCTAATAGTAAATATATAACAAAAGGTATTTAAAGCTTTCACCACTAAGTTGTAAGTAATTTAATGAAGGAGTACCCTCTTAAACGAGTTAATTTTCTTGCTTTCCCAGCCCACCAGGGGCAGAAGGAGCAGCACGTTCTCTTTTTTTATCAGCTCTTCCACTTCCTTTTCCGGCATCTTTCCGGAAACAACAGCAATAATTTTTTCCTTTTTTATTATTTCTTTTATTTTCTTCCTGCTCCTGTAGGCCTTTAGCTCTTTCCCGATGTGCCATTTCCTCAGTTTCCCTGCATTCCCGATAACAACAAGCTCTGCGCCCCTTCTCATCATGAGCCATGCAGCAACCATGTCCCTCTTGTCCCTTACAATAGCAAGCATCTTGCCCGCTGTTCCCAATGGCAGGCCACCTACAGCAGGTATCTTCTCAGTAAAAATATAGGTCTTGCTTGACCTGCACTCAATGAATATTTCTTTTTTCGGTTTTGTGAGGTTTACCCTGGCCTTTGTTGCCCTCAGCACAGCAGCACCAGCGTTCTCAGCAATTGCCCTTGATGTGAACTTGTGCCTTCCTGCTCTTCTTGTCCTTATTGCAAAGCTCGTTCCTTTCTTTACCCTAATTTTCCTGGCAACATCCACAGCCAGTCTACTAATCTCATCAAGCTCTGATCTGCATACCCAGCAAGGAGAAACAGAAGTTATACCAAAGACCCTCTTCAGCCTGTTCTGAACCCTCTTTATGCTCTTCGTATAGACAAAGAACCTGCTGGGATTAATCTGGATATCATAATCTATTCCTTTCAGTGCAGCGCGTATGTTCTCAAGCAGAATCCTGTTCCATTTCCTCTGCACCTGCTCGCTCTTCAGCGCTGCCTCACCCACTCTCAGCAACAGACAGTCATGCTTTCGCATAAGAAAGAATTAGTACCGTAGCTTTTAAGTTCTTTTTCTTCTTTCCCGTTCCTCTTTCACAATCGATTCGATGTACTCTATTGTGCTCCTTTCTTCATCACCCTCTACCACTGCCCGAAACCTGCATATTCCAGGATATTTATCCAAATCATCTGCGCTCTCAAGAACAGTCACAGTATTTCCCATTTCTGATTGCTTATACCGGACCTGAACAGGGTTCTTTGCTGTTTTCAGGTTATCAAAAATGGATCTCCCCAGCTCCCTGTCCTCTAAAAGTCCTAAAATCTTACAGTCTTTATAACATTCTCCACCAACCATATCACATGCTGTTTGGAAACTTCTTTTCATCATATTGAAATTCTAGAAAATAAACGATTTAAGCCTTTCTCACGCTTAATCCGCTAGCTCTCATGGCTTTTTTGCAGCAATCCCTGCCAGTTGTTTATAACCTCGTCAATGTTATTATACTCGTAATAGATTACTTTACTGCTCTCTATAAGACCACTGGTAAGCTTACCAATTCTTCTATTGAATTTCTTTCCTTTGATTAGTATTATAGGTGTGTTAGGCAAACCCATCTCCGGTTTGTCTATCGCCCTTTGTATAATCATTGAACGCCCTTCACTAATAACAGATAAATCAGCTAACAAAATGTCTGCATTATCTATCCATTTCATGTGTGCTTCTCTTTGCTCTGTATAATTGGGTTCTCTATCAAATCCAAGTTCTTTTTGTAAAAACTGGTTTGGATCTTCTGAGAGTATATAAGGAGCTCTGTAGACTACATGACCTTGGTCTTGTAAAAAATGCATTAATTTTTTGAGGTTTTCAATAGATTCCCCTCCAGCTACTTCTGGTACCACGCTAAAATAGATTTTCATCATCATGCCTTCCTCACTCTTGGTCCAGAAGGCGTATCTTCCACAATCCATCCTTTGTCCTTTATTTTATTTCTTATGTCATCTGCAAGCTTGAAGTCCTTTTTCTTTCTTGCTTCTTCCCTTTCTTCAAGAAGTTTGCTTATATCTTCCGGTATCTTCTCCTCCTTTTCCCATCCTTTCAGTATGCCAAGAACAGAATCAAATTTCTCCATAAGTCCTATTATCTTTTTCCCTTCCTCCTGGCTCACTTTTCCTTCATCCACGAGCTTGTTCACATCCCTTACAAAATTAAAAATAGCAGCAATTGCATTCGGTGTGTTGAAGTTGTCATCCATTGCATTCTCGAACTTCTCTCTTGTTTCTTCTATCAGCTTTTCAATCCCAGCTTCTTCTCCTTTTGCTTCCTTGACCTTTCTCATGAACTCCCTTAATCTATCAATGCCATCCTTCCCCGATTCAAGCGCAGAGAAAGTAAAGTTTGCAGGCTTGTTATAATTCGTGTTCAATAATGAGAATCTTACAACAATTGGCTCATAGCCCTTTGCAAATATATCCCTCACAGTGTAGAAATTTCCAAGGCTCTTTGACATCTTCTGGCCCTCGACAAGTATGAATGCATTGTGCAGCCAGTACCTGACAAACGGCTTTACTCCTGTAAAGGCCTCTGCCTGCGCTATCTCGCAGTCATGATGGGGAAATATCAGATCCTCTCCCCCGCCATGCAGGTCATACTGGCTTCCGAAGTGGTGTATTGTTATGGCAGTGTCCTCAATATGCCAGCCAGGCCTTCCCTTGCCCCAAGGAGAGTCCCATGCAGGCTCCCCAGGCTTGTGTTTCTTCCACAATACAAAATCTTCAGGATTCCTTTTCTCTGGGTTCGGCTCTATCCTGTGCTTTTTAATGGCTTCCTTTTTAAGGTGAGAAAGCTTTCCGTATTCAGGAAACTTGGAAACATCATAATAAACTCCATCAGATATCTCATATGCAAACCCCTTTTCAATCAGTCCTTTTACCTGTTCTATTATCTGTTTCATATATTCTGTTGCAGGAGCATACTTGTCAATGCTGTCAACACCAAGGGCCTCCATGTCCTCATAGTACTTCTTGGTAAACTCCTTTACAAGGTCAGCAACACTCCTTCCGCTCTCCTTTGACCTGATTATTAGCCTGTCCTCTACATCAGTGATGTTCTGGAGATAGAATACCTTGAAGCCCCTGTACCTCAGGTACTTTGCTATAACGTCGAATGCAACATAGCTCTTTGCATGCCCTATGTGAGTGTAGTCATAGACAGTAGGACCACAGACAAACATTTTTACTTCTTTGCCCTTCATTGGCCTGAATTCCTCATCTTTTTTCGTAAGCGTGTTATGGACCTTCAGCATGTAATCACCATGAAATGGAAGCCGGGGTTGGGAGTCGAACCCAACTCTCCTGCTTGCTGCCTAACGACTGCAGGTTCACCTTCATGAGCAACAGCTCAGGAATCAGGTGCATAGCCGTTACAGCCTTGCGGTATCTGCCACCCCGGCATAAGAAATGATTGGCTGTATAATTTAAAAAGGATTATAGTGTGCATAAGCTATTTATATATAACGGTGTTATAGTTTATTAGGGGGATGAAGTGAAGCCGTTTTGCGAAATAGTTGTCCAGGATGTTCTGCCTGCTGTAAGGGCCCTGGTTGCAAAGGAACTCATGGAAAAGTACACAATGACACAGACAGATGTTGCTGAAAGGCTCGGCGTGACACAGGCAGCTGTTTCTCAGTACATTCGGCATCTTCGTGGATACAAGGTAAAGGCACTTGTAAAGGACAGCGCTGTGATGAAAGAGATCGATAAGCTTGCCAAGGCAATTGCCCATGGTGAGATGAATGCCATAGTTGCAATGAATGAGTTATGCCTGATATGCAGGATAATAAGGAAAAGGAAGATCATATGTGCTGTCCACAGGGATTCCTCCCCCTCGCTTGAGAAATGCACAGTATGCATGGAGAAATCTCCCTGCTAAAAATCAAAGCTGTAATGGTAGCTTTGGCTTCCACCTTTCTTTCTCTTGCTTTTCAGCTTCTCCTTGAGCTTCCTTAATTTCTCCTTGAGCTTGCTCTTTAATACCCTTCCTTTCTTGTCACCCCAGTGGTGCCCCCCAAAGCTGTAACCACCCCTGCTGTAGCCCTTGCCTGCAGGAAGCGCAAGATAAGCTATTGCACCCAATATCGCAATTGCAGCAATTACCATTGCACCAGAAGGTATCTCTAGCCCTTTCCCGGTTTCTTCCTTGGATTCCCCAAGCGCGTTCTGGGCGCTCTCAATTGCGCTCTTTATGTCATCAAGCAGCTGGTATGCATTGAACCAGTCCTCAACATCAGCATATGCCTTTGCTTCCTTGAGCTTGTCCTTGGCGTCCTTGAGGAAATCCTCTGCTGTGCTGACATTGTAGCCGGCCGCCCTGGTAGAGTTCAGCTCCTTCCCAATGTCCTCTATCAATGAGGTGAGATTCGTCAGGTTCTGCATTATCTCTTCCTGCGTGGCATTGCTGGGGGTGACCTTCAATGTTGAGCTGGCTGATGTTGAAGTGTCTGGTGAGCTTGCAGTGAACGTGATGCCATAGCTCTTGACCTCTGCTGATTCAGGTATGTTGAAGTTTATGTTGAACGTGTGCGTTGAATCTTTGCTTAGTTCCTTGCTGTTCGGTGACGTCCACCAGCCGCTGTCAATCCCATCAATGGACAGGCTCACTGTTTCGGTATAGTCCCCTGTGTTCTTTACAGTAATAGAGGCGCTTCCCGACTTGCCCTGCTCAACCTCTATTTGATTTGTATACTCTGTTATCGTGAGCTCATGTTCTAATGTTGGCTGTGTTGTAGTGTCATCAGTAGTGCCGTCACCATCGCCGCCGTTGCCTCCGTTGCCAGATGTGGTTACAGTAACACTTATGCTGTGTGTTTTTGCCTGCCATGATGTTCCAAGTGCCTCTCCTGTCAGTGTTATTGTACATGTGCCATTCGAGGTTGCATTGAATGTCCAGCTTGTTGCACTCCCATTAAGCTGGCCATCATAATCCCATGCACTCATATCCCCTATGTATATTGTGTCAGGGCCAGCTGTTTTGTTGACGCAGCTTCCTGTGCTCTGCGTGACATTCACTCCCTGTGCTGCACGCGAGCCATAATTGAAGGCTTTTGGATCAATATCAAATGTCCCCCCAACTGTCTTTGATATGCTTGTCAAAACAGAACCGCTCTGCAAACCTGTCACGTTAAGTGCTGTCTCATTAACATAGAGTGTGCCGTTCCAGGTCCCGCTTCCTGTATTGGTCCCCCCTGTATTGTCATCAGTAACAGAAACATTAACAGTATAGTTACCACCCAGCACAGCACTGCTGTATCCGCAGCTGCTTGTTGCAGGCACCTTTGCAGTAATGTTATAGTTGGAACCGCTGTCTACAACAGTTTCATTGGTTAGGTCAACCACACAGGTGAATGCGCCCCCATTTACATGTGAAATACTTACACTGAAGTTGTTGTCACCAAGCCCTGAAACAACTGTTCCGTTGGCATACCCCGGTGTCAGAGTAATGTTTATTGTGGAGTTCGAATACGTCCAGTTCGAGTCAACAGTATTGTTAGTTACATCACTCACGGTTGTATCAAGGAGGTTAGTCAGATTGAACTCGATTGTGAGGTTGAAAGTATCGTACGGATATCCATTGCTTGTGTTGAAGAAAAACCATCCCCTGTATATACCGGCTGTGTTGCCAGTAAGGCTTGTATTTAGCGTATAATTGACTTCAAAATATCTTGATGTTCCGCTCCCTAAGTTGGTACCGGTCACGTTCGAATCCATCAGTCTGAAGTTTCCTGAACCGTCTGTCAGGTTTGTGGAGTTTGTCACACTGTTGAAACTCAGAGTATAGCCAGCCGTGTTGTTTATGTAGAAGCCTGTCTGAATGGTCTTGTTGAAACCTACGTTATCATCATAGGTTTGCGTGCCCGGGCCTAGATATATGCCGCCACCAGACGGCCCACCGCCCTCAACAAAGCTTGCCATTTTTGCCTCGATTGTTCCATTGAAAGTCAGGTCAGACTGGGTTGTACTGTTCTGGATGACTATGTACCAGTATTCTGATGTTGTTTCAGCCCCTGGCAGCTTGTATTCTAGGCTGTTGCTTGAATTCACTGTGCCTGTTGCAAGCTGGGTGCTGTCATTGTCATAAAGTGTGACAGTAGCCGAAGAGCTTATATCAGATAGGTTTACCTCAATGCCACCAGTATAGCCAGTTACATTGGTAACATCGAAATAGAATGTCTGGCTGGTGCTGTTGGTTACATTTGCCTCAAATGTCCCTATGTTGCTTGCATTGAATGTTACAGGAACATCAAGTGTCAAAGATATGGTGGCATTCGCACCCGAGGGAGTGGTCTCGTTGTAAACAGTCATGCTGCCAGTATATCTTCCTGCCCCATGGCTTGAATTGACATCGCCTGTGAGCATGAATGTGCTGGAATTGGCAACAGAAATATTCAGGGTTGCATTAAGGTTGTCAGTATAGGTGTTTATGCCATTCTGGAGGTTGTCATAGACAACAGTATCATTGGGTATTGTGATGTTTGTATAGCTGTAATAGCTTGTATTCAGGCTCAGGTTCAGGACTCCCTGGTAGTTCCAGCCAAAACCAAGGCTTGTTGCATTTATTGAGAATTCTGGAATAGGGGATGAAGAATCAGCAATAGCTATGCCCATGCCTACAAAAAGAGCAATAATAACTATTGTTGAAATATAACGTCCCCCAGCCATTACACTACCTCCTTACTACTTTTTCTATGTTATTTTTGTTTATATATCTATCTTTTAAGTTTTTTAAACACCCTCTTACCCCTTAAAATAGCCCATACCCCGATAGCGGCCACCAAAACCACTGCAACAGCCACATATAAGAGGGCAGGACCCTCCTCAATGACCTGGCTCACCACCTCTTCAGCTCTACAGGCCAAAGTTGTGTTTATGCTTGCACATTCCCAGCCTGATGTTGAGTTACACCACCAGATTGTTCTTGTCTTTTCACCATCTATGCACCTTGTCTCCCTCTCTCCGGGGCATGCAGGGCAACTGTATTCCTCGCCGTTTATGGCAAAGAACGAGAATCCAGCAGATTCTGCCTGGAAGTACATTGCATAGCCATCCTCACCTGTCTTTGTTGTTGTAAGCTTTGTCCAGCCATTGTTATACTTGTTAAGGGAAATGCTGTCCGGCCTTATGCTGTTGCCCTCGATCCATGACCTGTTCACTGTGAAATTTATATACGAGCTTTCTATGTCATCATTGGTTATGTTCTCCTTTTCTATGCTGAAATAGGCATAGACCTTTCCGCCAACATCTTCATCTGCAGGGTTTTCCTCCTTCTCTTCTATCAATATCTTTACCTTGCTCACATCATTGCTTACCTTGATGGAGACGCTGTCTATAACAAACTCATCCTCTAATGTAATATTTTCAGCCTCGCCTTCAGATATGGAAGAAATATTTATCTCTGCAGTGCTTTCTGAAATCGACACCTTAACGTTCTTTGGTGGGGGCGTGTACGAGATGCCTGTGGTTCCTCCTGTCGAGCATGACTGGCTCTCTGTATAAGCACTACATGCATACCCTGTTGACAGACCGCACTGGTAACTTGTCCTGCTCTTGCTTCCACCAGAGCAAGCGCTCCACCCAGAAGGCGATGGGCAGGAGGAACATACTCCTGTGAAGTATGTTACAGAACTCCCTGTATAGTTCTCATCACCATCAAAGTATGCTGTTATGTTATAGACAGTAGAAGTATTGAGGTTTGATGTATTGGTGAAGTTTTCCGCACTTCCTGTTCCATTTGCTATCAATTGGTCATTTCCTGTGAAATTGGTATTTATGGAAATATTCAGTCCTGGCACATTTATGCTGGCTGTTATGTTCATTATCTGGTTTGCTGAATAGGTTGTGTTACCCTGCGTACCATTCAAATACAGGTATGAAATTGTATTTGCCATTTGCACTATATAGTTTTCCAAAGATGTGCTGTTGTCATTCCCAGATGTATCGTTCGCAACCCATCTCCAAAGGATGAGCTTCCCCACTGTATGGTTTTCCCAGCCTATCACAAAGTCATAGCTTCCTGAAGCACTGTAGTTCTCCATTGTTCCAGAATAATTGCTCTCAAAGAAAACACCAGAAAGCGCAACATTGTCTGTCCAGTTTATTGATGCTTCAAAGTCCTGGCCATATGTAATGTTCACGTCATGGGTTTCGTTTTCATATTGTGGTGATGTCACATCATTTACAGTCAATGTTGTTGTATTAGAACTCAAACTTGCATTATAGTAAAGTGAAGCATTGTCAGTTATATTACATTTTATTTCATAGCCACCAGGCGTATTGAAAACCTGGCTGAACTCAGACCATCCCGTACTGTTTGTAGAATTATTGCCAAGATACGTGGTATTGTCCCAGAAATGAACAGTATAATTCCCTATTGGGGCGGTTGTGTTTGAGTCCCTCACCCTGCAATTTAATTTTGCTGCTGTGTCCTCGTCAACAGACAATGGGTTATTGCTCTCATTTACTTCAGCCCAGCCATAGAGGTAAAGGGTAACTGCGTCTGATTTTGCCCAGTTGTCATTCGAATCATTGGCATAGAAAGAAACATTAACAGGACCGAGCTGCTCACCTGTTGGAGTTACATTAGTATAATTTGTCCAGTTAGAAGCTACAGCAGCTGTATAGTTCAGGAATGTCCCAGCCTGGTTGTGTTCTGCATATGAAAAGATTATTGTCTCGTCCCATTTCACATATGCCTTCCATACATCACCATAATGCACTAGGCTCACGTTCGTACCTTGCAGAAGAGCAATGGCTGAATTAACATCGTACTTCTCCGCATCTGCTCCAAGATAATATTCCTGGGAGCCTGTCACAGAAGTTCCCTTCACATAAACCTTCCATATTCCTGTATCATTACCTGCAAACAGCTGTTCAACTGTATCATTCACATCACTTGGATTGGAATAGTTTGTCCCGTTCGGTGCCTGGACAACCATGTCAAGATTGTTGTGGTAAGTCATGTTCTCCATCCACACAAGGCTTACCTTGAAGCTTGTGTTGGTGACATTGAAGCCATGCACATTCTCACCTGAACTGGAAACAGTATCATTGTAAGTATAATTCATTATCCTTAACATTTCCATGACATCTATCCTGCCTGAGCCATAATTGTTGTTCCTCTGCCCCCCTCCCATACCTGTTGTATTCACGGCTGTTATCAAAACTGCCTTTACAAGCCCTGGATCCGGCATATTTCCATAAAGCGAATTATACTTTTCCATCAGCAGTGCTGCTGCACCAGAAACATGCGGTGTTGCCTGCGATGTGCCATATGAGCATGCATAATTGTTGTTCAGGGATGTTGAGATTATTTCAGAATTCCCTGACGTGCACCCAACAACATTTACGCCTCCAGGTGCAGTAAGGTCAGGCTTTGTCCTGTTGTCATTTGTAGCCCCCCTTGAGCTATAGGATGTTATTGAATCGCTCTTGCTTACTGAACCGACTGTTATTGCTGTTTTTGCGCATGCAGGAGCACTTATTGTATTGCTTCCAGCGCCCTCATTACCTGCAGCAACTACTATAACAATCCCTTGAGCTGTTGCATTGTCAGTTGCATTCGAGCTCGCAACCTCATAGCATTCGCTGAACTGGTTGTATTTGGTACCAAGGCTCATTGATATTATGTCAGCACCATTGTCAATTGCCCATTCAATTCCAGAAACAATGTCGCTTGTATATCCAAGACCGCTTGAATCCAGAACCTTTATTGCTATTATGGATGCATTTGTTGCAACACCCTGGCCATAAGAGCCTCCCTCTCCAGCTGCAATTCCAGCAACATGTGTTCCATGACCATTGTCATCTGTTGCATTGCTGTCAGTATCATCATTGTTCGGGCAGCATCCTGCTGGCCCTGACTCATAACAGAAGCACTTCTCATCTATTATCCTTGTGCCGAACTCAGTATGGTTAAATACACCAGTATCTATAACAGCAATCTTTATTCCTGTTCCATTGACCCCGTATGTGCTTGCAGCTGTATCTGCCCTTATCATGGGCGTGCTGTTTACCCTGAACGCAGTCACAGGATGGTCTATTGTTATCTTGCTTACTTTTTGGTTCTCAGCCAACCCTTTAAGCTGGGAAGCACTTACGTCCATTGCAACAGCAGGTATTACCTTGAACTTCTTGTTCACATCCCCATAACTCTCAAGGTCCTTGTCCTCTGTCCAAACCATGACCTTTATCTTCTCCTCTGAAGAAGCCTGCATAACCATGGGTTGTTTTTCTACCATGGATAGCAGGTTCTTGTCAAGCTTTTCCCTCCATTTTTCCTCTGCATACCCCTGGTTAAAGAAGAGTGACAGTATTACTACTCCAACCAATAGTACAATAACAACCCTGTGAGCCATAAGAATAGTTTACTGTCTATATTTTAAATTAGCAGATATCCTCTCCTCTTTCTGATAGAAGCGTCTTGTTTATGTAAATCGGTGTCAATGTTCTCAATGCAACAGCAATTGCATCAGAGGGCTTTGAATCCAGCTTCAGCATCTTTTCAGGAGTCCACATTATCATGCTTGCTGTATAGAAGTCCCCATTAAAGGCATCTAATGTGACAGAATCCAGTGAGATGTTGAAGGTCTTGAGTGTCTGCGCAAATATGTCATGCGTGTTCGGCCTCATGTCTATCCTTCCTTCAAGCCCGAGTGCTATTGAATATGCCCTTTCAGGTGATGTCTCAGCAATTATTGCAGTGCACCCATGGCCCAGTATTATTGTGCTGTCCACGATATCAAGGACATCCGCCTCAACATACTGTGAAGTATCAAAAAGCGGTTTCACAGATAACGAAGCATACACAAGCACCAGCAATACCAGAATGCCTATAAGGAAAAGGTGATAGCCCCTTACCCATTTCTTCTTCCTTTTTGCCATATCAATCACTTGTTTTCCTGATATAAAATGGTGCTCCAGGAGGGAGTTTCAGACCGTTTTTGGTGGAGCTTTTTTCCAAAAAGGTCCTTCGAACCCTCGACCCCCTGCTTTCTTCCGGCTAGGATAGGAGGTTCACCAGGCACATGCCTTCAGGTGCTCTTTTTGGGCCTAAACAGCAATCCAAGCTGAGCTACTGGAGCATAATTAAATCTTCGCACAGAAGTTTTTAAATAAAGACCCTTATTCTTCTTCCAGAAGAAAGTGCCCTGATTATCTTCTTGCCCAGGTCAGAGCCCCTTGTTACCTTTACCATGCCTTTCCTTCCGATTGTTGCAGAAAACAGGTATTCGTCATCAACATAAATGTTCGCGCTTTCTCCTGCGAACTTTTTCTTGAATGAGAGCACCAGGGATGCTCCTTTCTCTCCCATCTTAAACCTTATTTCCTTGCCCAGGCTCTCAACCATGGGCTCTATGTCTATTGATATTCCTAATCTTTCTTCCAGCGCCTTCACCATCGTTCCTTCCTTTCCTATGATCTTTGGCACGACCTCGTTCCTTACCCTTACAACCGCTTTCTCAGGTGAGACAAAACTTACCTGGGCATGCCTGTCATACCTGTATATCTCTTCCTTTATCCTCTGGGCAGCCAGCTTTTCCACTCCCCTTGCTTTCTCCTCCTTTGCAGGTATCACGACTGTCTGCTCGCCATATGTATATATCTCATATTCCAGCTTCCCTGTCTCAAAGTCCCTTACCTCAACTATGGGTCTCGCCAGGTCAGCCTCTGTCATTCCCTGAGGGACCCTCACAGTCATGCTAAGACTATAAACCCTTTCAACAGCCCCGTCCTTGATGAACAGCACAGTGTCAACAACATGAGGTATTATTCCCAGTTCAACCCTTCCTATGAACCTCTGCACCGCGTCCACTGTATCACTTGCATGCACAACACCTATCATGCCTACCCCTGCAAGCCTCATGTCAGCAAATATCCCGAAGTCCCTTGTCCTCCTTATCTCATCGAATATTGTGTAATCAGGCCTTACCAGGAGCAGGATATCAGATGTCTTGGCAAAGCTGCCTTCCAGGGGAGAGTACTGCGTCACTTCCTTTGGCACCTGCAGGTCCCTTGGCGATTCCATTGTCTTCACAACCTTGCCCTTCTGCATGTAGAACTCTGCAAGTGATGCAGCCATTGTGCTTTTTCCAGAGCCCGGCGGGCCAGCAAGAAGTATTCCCTCTGCCTTCTTCTCCAGCCTTTCCTTCAGCTTTGCAGACAGCCTGTAGTCATCAAGTCTGAGCTTTACTATCGGCCTTACAACCGTGATTTCCAGGGCATCAGAAAAAGGAGGCCTTGTAATAGCTATTCTCATGTTCTTCAGCTGTATAACAGATGCTCCTCTCCTGTCAAATTCCACAAATCCTCCTTCTTCATACCTTGCAGCCTCCATTATCTCCCTTATCATTACCTCCATCTCCTTCTTGCCCAGCTTCTCCTTGCCGATAATAATGAGCTTGATTTTGCCGGGCCTGCCCCTTTTTGCATAGGGCAGCGCGCCTTCCTTGAGGTGCACGGACATTGTTTTCTTGTCCAGAAAGTCCTCTATTTTCATCCTCTCTGCCTTCTCATAGGCCTCATAATACTTTACCTTTATTCCTTCTGCCTCAGCAACCATTGCCTGTGGCAGGTCAGAAGTAACAAGAACTGCCTTCTGGCTCTTTGCAACATCCTGTATGAGCGCATCCAGCCTTCCGCTCTTTGCAAGCGCAATGTCATCAAAGCTCGGCCTCTCGCCGAAGAAAGTAATTTTTATTTTCCACTTTTTTGACATCTCCTTGATCTTCTTTATTTCCTCCAGCCCCTCAAAACCTGTCTCTCTGCCCCTCGATGCCTGGGCCTGCAGCTCCTCTATAACTATCTTTGGTATGATTATTTCTGCTCCCTTTATCTTCTCGTCCTCTATGAGCCTGCTGAGCCTACCGCTGACTAGAACAGACGTGTCTGGGACTATCTTTTTTGGTATTTCTTTTCTAACCATTTCCATCCACTTCTCAGAAGCTGCACCAATTAATCCTATAATTAGGAAAGTATTTAAATCTATTCCTCATAAAAAATTTCCCCTGCCCAGTTCCTGTATTCTATTATCGAGTCCTCTAAATTTGTTCCATCCAAACTCACCACATCGCCTATTTCTCTTGGGAACTTGTCTGTCTTGAAATACTTTTCAAGGTGTACCATACCCTTGTTACAGGTTGTTATGAAGTCATATTCCATACCAAATTTCTCTATATCGTTCAATGAAACTGCAGAATATGTATTAAATGGATATGCTATTTTCATCTCCCTGTCAAGAACGGAAAAATCCTCGGAAAGCAGGATGTACCCCTTTTTTAACATTTCCAGCATAGTTCTGGTTTTTCCTGAACCTGACCTCCCCAGAATTAAGGTACTTGTCTTCCCGTTGGAAACTGAAGAAGCATGCACAAACACATGACTGTAGGCAAGGTTGTGCAGTATGTCTATAACAGACATTCTTAGGTGATTCTTGTCAGGTCTTCCGTACACTGTAACGCTGTACGGCCGTACCTCTGCAAATAATGGTGTCTTGGTTTTAAAGATCACACCGTCTTTCAGCTCCTTTCTTTCCCAACCTGGAATTTTTGTATCGCTTTCAGTACCATAACAAAATTTCCTTTCTCCTTCATGAACGTCCCTCACGATGTTTACTTTGATTTCCCTGCCGGTTTCCTTCACCTCTAGGAAATTAAGTTTTTCATAAAATTCCTCCAAAAATCTTTCTTCCTCCCCAGTCAGGCCTTCAAAACGAATCTCCCATATTTTCATATAATATCCTCAAGGATTTTTGCAACATGTGCCGCACCATTTGATTTGGAAGCAATAGGCCTCTTTTCCATTACCTTCTTGAGTATGTCCTTGAAATTTCCTTCTTCATATTCGTCTTCCATGATTTTAATTCCAAGCCCTATTTTTTCAGCCAAGCAGGCATTGGAAAACTTTTCTTCATCATCTTTTGGCACAAGCAAAACAGAGGGTTTTCCCAAGTACAGCAATTCCTCAAGTGTCACGAGTCCTGCCCTTGCAATGACTGCCCTGCCCCTGCAGAATTCTTCTATTATGTTTCTGCTGAACCTGCCAGTAGCCCCAGTAAACAGGTTGAATTTGAATCCCTTTATTTCAAGAATTTTTTCAAATACTGCATCATCATTCTTCTTCATATGATCAAGGTTGCCTCCACCTGTTGAAACTGTAATTACATCCTCTTCCTTCACCTTTTGAAATTTGCCCACAAACTGTCCGGCAAATTCAGCACTGATCCTTGTTTCGTCAGACTCCTTTAATCCATGATAAAATATTCTGTCCGCAGCCCTGAACAATATTTTGATGACATCAAAATATTTTTTATACTGGCCTATGTTCCCTTCCAGGTAATGCCTTGTTGTAATTATTGTATTTTTTACTTTGTTCTCCCTGCAAATATGGGGTAGATAATATTCCCCGTCCGTGACAACCACGGTTGGGTTCAATTTCTTGATGAATGGCCAGATATTTTTTTTGCATTCCATGAAATCAAAAAAAGGACTTAATCTCTGTCCGAGGGGCGGACCTTCTATTCTGATGAATGGCATTCCCCTTTCCTTTAGGATGACAGGCCCTGTATCATATGTAATGAAACAGTAATCAATCGTGCTGCTGAGATGCTGGGCAATTGCAACCGAGGGGGTTATATGACCTAGCCCCGGTCTGCCCCTGCACACGAATACCATATCAACGTTTTTGTAAGACATAGAGTCCATCATTTAATGTGGATACAATCTTTAAATTTTTGGATACTTCTTTCACTATCAAAGGGACTGTCATGCCGTAATTGGACAACAGATGCATTGGGCGCAAATAGTCTATTCCCTTCTCTCCCTGAAATTTGCCGTTGACGATAAGCAAGCCTTTCTTGTTCAATCTTTTTTCCAGGAACCTTAACAGCCCTATTGGGTTTGTATGATGCTCGAGCACATCAGTGCAAACAATAGAATCGAACTTCGTATTGAACTTAACATCAACAAAATTTATTTTGGTACCGTGCCTTTTTGACCTCCATAAGGCATAATCCATGGTCTTTCCTTTCAGGTCAGAATGGAATGTTCTTAATCCCAACAGGGAAACTGACACAGTAAGGTGCCCTATGCCTGCCCCGAAATCAATGAACTTCCCTCCCTTATCCTTTATTATCGTTTTGATTTCTTTGTCCTGCTTCATTACGTGGGGGGCGCTGTGAAAGAGCGTCAAGTCAAATATCTGTGCTTCCGATTTTCTGTAAAAATTAATGACTTCCCTTTCTTTCCTTGGATTGGCTTTGAACCATTCTTCTCTTAGCAGGAGAGGTCCATTCAACACTTCTTCAATGGTGTCCCTCCCTAGATAATCATCCAAATCCGTGAGCAAACCCCCCTTTCTGTCGCTTTCCCTTATTATTTTTTCCGCATCTGGGCTGCATTTTTTGCAGAACATGGAATTCAAGACAACCGAATCACAGAAGAAACACTTCTTGGTTATGTCTTTCCTGAAAAATTTGAAAATCCCGTCAACTTCTTTCAGGCTGTTTATGGAAAATTCTCCCCGACCACCAAAACAGCAGAAATACATCCCTAATTTAGTGGAAATTCCGTCCTTTTCCTCGTCATTGCCTATGACTAAGCATTCCTTCGGCAGAAAGCCTGTCAGGTCACAAAAATCCCCGAATGCCCCATTGAGCTTTGTTTTTTCCAAATCCTCGGAAGTGAAAATAAAATCAAAATAATTTTTCAGGCCGTGATGCTCCAGTATCCCGCGCGATACCTTGTTCCAGCCGTCAGAAAGCAGTGCCACCTTTTTCCCTTCCTTTCTTGCCCTTTTAAGGGCATAAACCGCGTAGGGCTTCAGTTTGCTTGATTTAATATAGCTCTCATCGTAAAGGTTGGAAATTTCCCTTGTTTCGCTGTTTTTGAGTTTCAGTCCCATGTCCCTTAATATCACATCAAAAAGCAACCATCTCTCAACATGCCTTTCTTTCAGTCTTTTGATTTTGTTTTTGTTCTTTGATTTGGAGTTCCTAATTTGTTCAAAATCAGTGCTGTAGCCCATGGATCTGAGCCTTCTGGCAACGCTCTGGATGGCATTCCTTTCGCATGAGTCCAGGCTGACCAAGGTTTCCCCCAAATCAAAAATCACGAGGTTTATCATAACTTTTGATACTATTCATGAATAAAAAGCTTTTCTATAAATTTCAACGTTTTGTCGAACATGTGAAAATTTTACTCGTTTCCCTGTGTAATTACTTTTTGTCGAATAGATATTGAACCGCAATAATGCTTAAATAGCTTTCTTTACAAAGACTTTATTATGAGGATAGCCTGTCCCGAATGCGGTTCGCATAAAATAAAGAATGGCTCATTGGAAATAGTTTGCAAGAAATGCGGGTTCGTACTAGAAGACACGATATTCGCCGTTAGTTAGCAGGAATTTCACTCTTTCTAGTTCCATTTAGGGGTAAGTGCCATCCAGCTTTTTCATTTACTTTCTCTTCTTTAGTTGTAAAAAGAAATCTTTTAGCTTTTTTACTTCAATTTTTTCTTCCTTCCCGCTCTTCATGTCCCTTACAACAACAGAATTTTCTTTTATTTCATCAGGACCCACAATCACGCAATATGGAATTTCCTTTGTATTGACATACTCGAACTGTTTTTTCAATTTCTTTCCCAGAACATCAAATTCAGCTGATATCTCCTTCCTCAGCATCTGTGCAATCCTTATTGCATCGTCCTTTGTCTCTTCCTTTGCATTTGCAACATAGACTAATGGTGAATAAGGAACTTTCTCCTTGAATATCTCCATCATCCTGTCAATACCAATGCCAACTCCTGTTGCAGGAGTTGGCTTTCCGCCATATATTTCTATTAGTGAGTCATACCTTCCTCCAGAAGCAACACTCCCGAGCTTTTCATAACCCTTGACAAATGTCTCGAAAATAAAACCAGTATAATAATCTATACCTCTTATTATGCTCAGGTCAAGCCGGGCATTGTCAACACCCATCTTCTTTGCATATTCAAGGACCTGCTCTATTTCTTCAAGGTCCTCCAGTGCTTCCTTGTAGTCCTTCAGTTCCTTTTTGATGTCTTCCTTTCCCATTTTCACATAACGTATAAAACTGTCTATTGCCTCCTTGGGTATTTCAAACCTTTCCAGTTCGCCCCTGACTTCCTTCTCACCAATCTTGTCAAGCTTGTCAATTATTCTGAAAGCATCTGTTCTTTTTTCTTCAGGTATGCCTGCTATCTTTGCAAGTGATTCCATTATTTTTCTTGAATTCACCCGAAGAGTAAAGTCAGTTATCCCCATTGCCTTCATGCAGTCATAGGTTATTGCAAGTATCTCTGCATCAGCCAGAGGACTGTCACTTCCTATTAGTTCAACACCTGCCTGCCAGAATTCCCTGTACCTGCCTGGCCTTGTTTCCTCATACCTCCACATTGGCCTGATATAGTACCATCTCATTGGCTTCTGCAAGCTTGTGTCATTTGCAACAATCCTTGCTATTGGTGTCGTGGGATCGAATATCAGCCCATAACCGAGCTTCTCTTTTCCCTTGTCCCATATCCTGAAAACATCCTTTACGCATTCCTGTCCTATGCTCCCCTTTGCCTCCAAGAGCGCAAGGGTCTCGAACGCAGGTGTCATTATCTCTCCATAGCCGTACCTTATCAATACCTTCCTGACTGCCTCAAAGTACTTCCTCCTCTTTGCCATGTCCTCTGGCATCAGGTCTCTTGTGCCTTTCGGCTTCTGGAACTTCATGTTATCACCTTATATTTTGCCTTCATATATTTTATATCTCCCTGTTAAAATGAGAAACACTTCATATTGCTCTTTTGTTATTTCTCCGTTTCTCAGGTCCTTTTGCATTTCCTTCAGTTCCCAGTCCTCCTCATATGTGAACTTCTTCACCACTCATTTTTTACACCTCCTGTTTTTGATGAAACTTTTTCTAAAAGTTTCAATGGGGCCGGGAGCGGGATTTGCACCCGCGTCACAAGCTCCACAGGCTCGTATGTTGACTACTACACTATCCCGGCCATTCCTTATCCTAGTAGGAACAGAAAACCTTCCTCTATCATCTATCTTAGTACTAAAGCTAGAACTACCAATCTCAACAAGAACCACAGAGCCAAATCTAAGCCTCAATAATTTCCTTATATCAGCAGAAACAAGTGCTCTTCCTCTTTTGTCTAATTTAGAGGTGAACCTAGCAGAATCCTGCACTCTCTTTGTGAACTCGTTCACCTTTCATCTCATTCACCTGTAAGTAACTCCTGAATATTTGGGTGTTCTCAGGGGCTCTTCTCCATATCCCAAGAGCCTTTTCTCTCTAACACCAGGTCCATACACGGACGCGTTCTTTGTCATATTGTAAGGGCTCTCGCCACATGAACAACCCATATTCATCCCTAATATATATTACTAAAGGGTGGTATATAAAGCTATGTGGGAATATAAAACCTTATTCTGGCCAGGGGTAAGGCACGAGTTCCTTTATGTCCTTTGCAACGTACTTGCCCTTCAGGTTGGCCATTATGACCTTTATCTGAATCCCTGACTTCAGGGAGTTCTCCCATATCAACTGCTTGCACAGTCCGCACGGATGGCATAATTTCTCGCCTTCTGGGTCCTCCTTTCCTACAGAAACTATTGCCACTATTCTCGCATCCTTATGTGCTGCAGCATGTGCAAGCGCTACCTGCTCTGCATGCAACGTTAATGTAGTTGTATCAGAAACATAGTTGCTTGCAGTGTAAATATTACCTTTGTCTGTCAGCACAGCTGAAGCATATATGTATTTGGATTTCGGGTCCCCGCCATAGAAACTGTCCAGTGCCTTGATAGCTTCTTTGACAAGTTTTTCATAATCAATTTCCATTATATCATCCAAGGAACTTCTTTGCAAAGTCTACGTATATCTCGCATGCCTTCACAAGGTCGTCTATTTCTATGTACTCGTCCCTTGCATGCGCAACCTCTGGCTTTCCTGGCCCGCACACAACAGCAGGAATACCGTGGCTGATGAATATGCCTGCGCCTGTTGCACCATGCTCGCCCATGACCTTTACTTCCTTGCCAAGCACTCTCTCCACTGTTTCCTTGAGCTGCGCAACAAATGCCTGGTCAGGTGATGTCTCAACAGGGTCATAGTATACTATCTCCTTCATCTCTATATCAACTTCCTTGTCCTTCTCCTTCATCCTCCTTATTATCTCAGCTATCCTTTCCTTTACCTTGTCCTTGTCCTCACCAGGCACAAGCCTTATGTCAACAGTTGACCTTGCTTTTCCTGGCACAGCATTTGTCTTGACCCCGCCTGACAGCATATTTATGGAAAGTGTTGACTTGCCAAGAAGCGGATGCTCAACATCAAATTCCAGCTTCTTCAGCTCCATCAAGAACCTCCCCAGCATCTCTATTGCATTCACCCCGAGCCATGGCATTGAGCCATGCGCCTGCTTTCCCTTTGCTATGAACTCCATCCAGAGCATGCCCTTTTCAGCAACAATTATGTTGAAGTCGCTGGTATCAGCCATCACTATAAGGTCACCTGTGATCTTGTCAGCAACATGCTTCATTCCTATTTCTTCCCTGTCTCCCATCTCCTCATTGCAGCATGCAAGAATCATCAGCTCGCCGTTCGGCTCCCATCCTTCTTTTTTCAGCTGCTCAATAGCGCAGACCATTGCAGCCAAGGAGCCCTTCATGTCAGCAGCCCCCCTTCCATATATCTTGCCGTTCTCTACTTCTCCCCCAAAAGGATTGTGCTCCCATCCGTCACCAGCAGGAATCGTGTCTGTATGGCTATGGATTATCAGCTTCTTTCCTTCACCACCGCGCCATGTTGCAAGGAGGTTGGGTCTTTCATGGGCTACCTCAAGCAGCCTTACTTCCAGCCCTAGTTTCTTGAGCTCTTCTGCAAGAATATCAACAACAACCTTTTCATTTCCAGGCGGGTTGCTGCTGTTTACCTGAACCAGCTTTCTTGTCAGTTCTACTATCCTTTCTCTGTCAACCATAATGACCAGTTTTAATTGTTAAACAAGACTTTTAAAAGTTTTGAATTCTCCCCTATATTCCTCTTCTACTACCTGAATGTCTTCAACTTCTGCATGCTCTGGCCCTCTTCTGCACCACTCAATCATCTCATTGACTTTATCTTCCTCCCCTTCAAGCACAGCCTCCACTGTACCGTCTGCATTGTTCCTTACCCATCCTGTTACTCCTCTCTTCCTTGCCTCTTCAACTGTGTTTTGCCTGAAAAAAACACCCTGCACCCTTCCCATTATCAGCACACGGACCCTCTTTTTCATTCACTTACCTCTGCAATGTCCCCTATTGTGAGCTTCTCTGTGCTCTTCCTTTCTGTTTTTTTACTAGTCACCTTTTCAATAAAGCTCGCATCAAAGAACCTTTCCAGCTTTTTCACCACAGAAAAAGGTGGTTCCCATCCTTCCTCTATTCTCCTTATCACAGACTCCTTCTCAAGAATCCTCTTAGCAAGCTCTTTTTGCGTAAGCCCTCTCTCTTCCCTTTTCTTTTTTATTATTCTGAAAAAATTGTTTATTACTGCCTGGTCCAGCTCCTCAGGCAGCTTGGGGACTTTCTTCCTGAAAACATTCCTCTGCTCCTTTATCTCCTTGCCCCCTGCACATTCCCTGCACACGCTTATGACCACGCCTTCCACTCTTGTCCTTGTAACTGCCTTGCTGCCACAGAGCTCGCATTCAGCCATACACCAATTTATTTAAACATGAATATTAATTACTTCTCATGAACTACGACCACAAGCACATAGAGACCATAGTGGAAAAGCTATGGAAAAAGGAGAAGGAAAATATAAAGAAGAGCATAATGAACCATAAGAAAAGGCCCTTGTTTTCCTTTCTCGAAGGTCCTCCTACTGCAAATGCACCACCTGGGCTGCACCATCTTGAGGTCAGGGTCTTCAAGGACCTTGTGTGCCGCTACAAGTACATGAAAGGATTCCGCGTGCCAAGAAAAGGCGGATGGGACTGCCACGGCCTGCCTATAGAGGTACAGGTGGAAAAAAACCTTGGACTTGAGTCCAAGAAGGATGTTGTCAAGTACGGGATAGCAAAGTTCAACAAGAAATGCAGGGAGAACGTGTTCTCCAGGATAGATGACTGGACAAGGTTCACTGAAAAATCAGCCTTCTGGATAGACCTTGAGAACCCCTATGTCACGCTTACAAATGATTATATTGAGAGTGTTTGGTGGGCCTTGAGCGAGCTTTTCAATAAGGGGCTGCTCTACGAAGCCCATAAGGTGGTTCCATACTGCCCAAGATGCGAGACACCTCTGAGTCTCCACGAGGTTGCCCAAGGGTACAAGAAAATCACAATGGAGTCAATAACCCTCAAGTTCCAGTCCAAGAAAGACCCTAATCTCTATTTCCTTGCATGGACAACAACACCATGGACACTTCCTTCTAATCTTGCTCTTGCTGTGCATCCTGACATAACATATGTCTTTGTGAAAAAAGGAAACAACACCTTTGTAGTGTCCAAAGGAAGGCTGGAGCACTACTTCCCTGAAAACCCGGAAATAGTCAAGGAAGTCAAAGGAAAGGAACTTGAGGGAATAGAATATGTCCCTCTTTTCGATTATTTTGTTGATAAGCTTGACAAGCCTGCATGGAGGATAATACTCGCTGGCTTTGTAACTGAAACTGATGGCACTGGCATAGTGCACATAGCACCTGCTTTTGGAGAAACAGATTATGAGTCGAGCAAGGAAAATAATCTGCCATTTGTCCAGCCTGTTGAAAAGGACGGTACATTTACAAAGGATGTCAAGGACTGGGAAGGCAGGTTTGTAATAGATGCAGACCCGGGAATAACAGAAAAGCTTAACACTTATGGCAAGATATTCTCTGCAGAAAGCTATACGCATGACTATCCCTATTGCTGGAGGTGCAAGTCGCCCCTTCTCTATTACGCAATGAAATCCTGGTTCATAGCAGTAAGCAAGTTCAGGGAACAGCTTGCTGAGATAAATCAGAAGATAAACTGGTTCCCTGATTACATAAAGGAGGGCAGGTTCGGAAACTGGATAATTGAGGCAAGAGACTGGGCACTGAGCAGGAGCAAGTTCTGGGGAACACCTTTGCCAATATGGCGCTGTAATTCTTGTGGAAAGGATGAATGCATTGGGAGCATTGAAGAACTGAAGAAAAAGGCAGTGAACTTTCCAAAGGAGCTTGACCTCCACAAGCCAGAGATTGACGAACTAATGATAAAATGCGAGTGCGGAAAAACCATGCAGAGGCTGCCTGAGGTAATAGACACATGGTTTGATTCAGGCTCAGCAACCTTTGCGCAGTTCCATTATCCCTTTGAGAACAAGGAAACATTCAAGAAGGCATTCCCCTATGACTTTATTGCAGAGGCAATAGACCAGACAAGGGGATGGTTCTATACATTGCATGTCCTGGGTGTTCTGCTCTTCAACAAGCCTGCTTACAAGAGCGTTGTGTGCGCAGGGCATATACTTGATGACAGGGGAGAGAAGATGTCAAAAAGCAGGGGAAATGTCATAGACCCATGGGAAATGTTCAACAGGTTCGGTATTGATGCTTCAAGGCTTGCAATGTGCACTTCAGCACCAGGCAACATGAAAAGGTTTGGGCCTGAGACAATAAAGGAAACAGTCATGCCTTTCCTCAATATATTATGGAACTCTTACCTGTTTTCTAAAGAGCTTTCCAAAGGAAAGCATGGAGAGCTTGAACCAGAAGACGAATGGATAATATCAAGAAACAACACTCTTATAACAGAAGTAGAGAATGCGATGGAGAACCATGACTATCACATTGCTCTTTCAAAAATAGAAGACTTTGTAGTGTATGACCTTTCAAGATGGTACATAAAGCTAGCAAGAGAAAGAACAGATGATGTTGCTGTTCAGTACGCTCTTGCACAGGTCTTTGAGAACCTGAGCAAAATAATTGCGCCCCTTATGCCTTATTTCGCAGATTTCATCTGGACAGACCTGCTTGAGAACGAAGGAAGCGTACACTTTGAACAGTGGCCAAAACCAAACAAAAAGGAACTAAAGCCTAAGCTTGAAGAGCAGATGCAAACGGTCAAGAGAGTAGTTGAGGCCTCAAACGCGCTTCGCCAGGAAAAAGGAATAAAGCTGAGATACCCGTTGCTATCAATTACGGTTTCAGGTGAGGAAAAAATAACCAAAGCTGCAAAGCAACTTGAAAAAGTTCTAGCCAGGATGGCAAATGTTAAGATGGTAAAGATAGGCAAGGCAGTGCTGAAATATGAAGTAAAGCCTAATTATGCTGTTGCTGGTAAGAAGTTTGGAAAGGATGTAAAGGAACTTGCAAAGCTCTTGGAAAAGCAAGATGCCATGATTATCAAGAAGGACATCGAGAAGAAGAAGGTAAAGATGGGAAAGTTCGAGCTCACCAAGGAAGATCTCGTCTTCAAGGAACTGAAAGGAAAACTGGAGGGCAGGCATTTCCCAGGAGGTGTGGTCTCAATAGACACCAGAGTTAGTGATGAGCTCAAGCAGGAGTGGCTGGTCAGGGAACTCATAAGGGCAGTGCAGGATGCAAGGAAGAAACTGAAACTCAGTATCAAGGACAGCATAACGCTTTATCTGCCTGATGAAAAGGCATTTAAAAAGCAGGAAGATATAATTAAGAAGACAACAGGCAGCAGAATACTCTACAAAGAACCTGAAGGCAAGAAATTCGAATTTAAGTTTGAAAGGGAAAAGTATGTTTTTGGTGTAAGGAAATGAAAAGGCTGTTTGAACTTGCCAACAGAATAAAGGACAAGGACCTCAGGGAAAGGACCCTCAAGCTCCTTAAGAACCCCCAGACCAAGAATCCTGAGTTCAGTAAGTACAGGGCTTCTGATTTTTCAAAAATACCTGCCTGGATAGGCGCGCACCATGACTATGAGGGCGGGTTGTTGGACCATGTGCTGGCAGTCACTGAGCTCTCAATAGGCATGGCAAAATCATTAGAGAAGATTTACGGAAAGGAGATAAAGAAAATAGTGAAGAAAGGCATAAACTATGATTACCTTATTGCCGGAGCCTTGCTTCATGACATAAGCAAGGTGTTCCTCATAAAAAAGGCTGGAAAGGAAAAGCAGAAAATGGGGGTCAAATGGGAGTTCAGCGGAAGCATGCTTGACCATGCAGTGTTTTCGTCCAATCTTCTCTTTGAGCATGGGTTCCCAGAGGAAGTCGTGCACATAGTTGCATCCCACGGCGGCGACCTGGGCTCTGCAGGAGCAAACCCAAAAACAATAGAAGCATGGATAGTTGTGCAGGCTGACAACCTTGGCGCAATGTTCGAGTCCACCATAGTTCATCCTTCCATGAGCCTTCAGCAGCTACAGTTCCTTCTTGCACCGCCATCTGAAAGTGGAGTCAAATGAAAGATGCAGTTGGGTTTCTGAAGAGCATTGAAGGAAGCGCAGGCATATTTTTCCATGCTGACTGTGATGGCTCCTGCTCAGCTGCCCTTGTTCTTGCCCTGCTCAAAAACAGGGGTCTGAGGCCCAAGGTGCTGGCAGGCGAGCTTGACGAGGAATTTTTTGAGGCATTTGCAAAGCAGAAGGTAGGCAGTGTTATATTCCTTGACCTTGCTGTTGACCAGTATCCTGAACTGCTGGGGCCCTTCAGGAAAAGGAAAGTCCTTGTCATAGACCATCATGTAATCCACAATGACCTTAACAAGATGGGCTTTATACACATAAACCCAAGGTTCAAGAACCCAGAGCTTTACACCTCTGCATCACTCGTGACATTCGACATCTGCAGCAAAGCAGGCCTGAAAAGCCGCAAATGGATTGCAAAGCTTGGTGCAGTAGGTGATAGGGCAATCAAAGGTACTGAGAAA
>JBHIDR010000005.1:0-31062 GCA_046760225.1 Candidatus Aenigmatarchaeota archaeon | reverse complement strand
GCCTCTCTGAGCAGTTTAGAATTCTCCACATCTATAAGATAACCAAGAATGTGGATGCTTTCATTTTCAAAATATGTATTAAATTCGATTCCAGATATAACATCGACTTTATAGTCATCCTTAATTTTTAGAGCCTTGACAGCACCCTTTACTGTGTCATGATCAGTTATGGCAATGGCAGCAAGATTCATGCTCTGTGCCTCTTGTAGTAAACCTCTTATCTCCCACCTACCATCCCCTGATGCCATGGTGTGGATGTGAAGGTCAACATAGTGCACTTAACCACCTTATTTATTCTAAATAAATGTCTTTACATTCAGGAAGCTCCTCTAAAATCCTTTCTACTTCTTCTGGGAATTTTTCTTTTGCATAATTGAAATAATCTTTCCAGAAGCCCATATATTCTTCTATTTCCCTAGGATGATGCGTTAATTCACGAATATAGCGAATGTTCTCATCAATTTCCTTCTGAACGGCCTTTATTTTTTCGTTATCTTTGAAAAGAATATCAAGTGAATTTTGATATATTGCTTCCTTTCCATATATTTTGATTGAATTTACAGAAATCTGTAAATCATGCTTTCGTGGTATCCTTTCCAACATTTCCTTGATTTCTTTTTCTGTCATGTCTTTAAAGGTGTCATAATCGGCTTTTATGATTTTATGCAGTTTTTCGACTGAAATTCCATAAAATTCATAATTGAAGTCCTTGTCATCCTCAATCTCTATTTTTGGGGAGCTATCCACCAATTTGCGTAGATATTTGGTCTCCTCCTCTTCATCCCTTTCATTGTCGTATACAATAAGTATATCGATATCACTCGGTATTTTTATTTTACTGATGTCATTCTCTGTTACTTTCTCAATTTCCCACTCTCTTGAGATATGATAATAATTTCCCTCGTCAGCGTAACTTCCTACAACAAATGCATATAGTATGTCTCCAAACGTGAAGAATGTTTCGTCAAGCAGCTTTTTGATATAACAGGGTCCCCTGAGAAGTCTTCTGGCTTGCTTCCTGAGCCTTTCTTCGATTTTTTTCTTTACGCGTTCTTTTGCTTCTTCGTCAAAAAATTGCTTCATGTCCTTTCCTTTAAAAAACTTACCAATTTTATAGCCGGGCTGTCTTTTTGCTGTTTCCTTAACCTTTTCCCTTTCTTTTTCAATAAGAGGGGCACCTTTCTTATTATTTTCTCTATCATCCCTCTTGTTATTTTTATAACCTTTATCATCATTTCCATTTATTTTTTTGGCTGACATTAACACCCATTTCACCCTAATTTTACTTTCTATTGGTAATAAATATATAAATCCACAAGTATTTAAATGCTAATAGTTATTCGTTTGTACGAGTCTTAATGGCTATTGTATTATGCTCGTCATATGACGAGCATATATCTTTAAATACATTTATTATCTACTATTAATTGCATTACGGTTAAATGAGTTAAAAGAGGGTTTAACATGGAAGAGGCTGAAGCATTGCTCAAGCATCTTGGCTTGACAGAGTACGAAGCAAAGGCTTATGTCACTCTCATAAAGAGAGGGACACTAACAGCGGACAAGATATCATCCCTCGGAAGGATACCGCTTCCAAGGGTTTATGATACAATGTCATCTCTTGCTTCGAAAGGCCTCATATTTGTTTCAAAAACAAGGCCCCAGACATTCAGGGTGGTTGATCCCAAAAAGATATTTGACATACTCAGGGAGGACGAAAAGAAAAGGATGGAGGCAAGAATAAAATCCCTGCAGGAAATTGTGCCGCAGTTTATGAAGGCAGTTGAACATATGCCAAAGTCAGTTGCTGAGGAAAGGGAGGAGGTTCTGGCGCAGGTGAAACAGAAGGTAAACATTGATACCGTGTGGAAGGAATTTGAGTCCACCACAAAGGAGGAGTTCCTCTCCTTTGCAGGCGATCTTTCATGGGTTGACAAGAAGGCAGCTGAAATCAAGCGCATGATTAAGAGGGGAATAAAATACAGGATAATCTTCAGCAAGAAGGAAGCTGATGTTCTGCAGCGTGCGAAAAAAGCACTTAAATTGGGCGCTGAACTGCGCTTCAGCCCAGGAATAACCCTCAGGGCCATAATAACTGACAGTAAAAAGGTGTATGTTGTACAGAAATACGGCAAAAGAGGGGATCGCGAGTATGATATCTCAAGTATGATAATCAGCAACAAAATCATTGCTGATGTTTTCAAGAGATACTTCTTCTCTGTATGGAAGCATGCAATACCACTTGAGAAGATGATTTCTAAGAAAAGGCGCAGATAAAGGCATATCTGGCCCCAGATCTCATATAAGCTCGACATATATCGAACGTTTCTACACCTTTACTACTTTCGGCGAGTAAAGTTTTAAATATTATTATGTCCTATTAATTACTAGGAAAACTGCCGGTTTTTGCTTTTCAAGTAAAGACCGAGCTAGCGAGATGGTCATATGAGGAGCAAGAAAGTAATATTCGTGTCGCACTGTATCCTGAATCAGAATGCAAGAGCCATAGGTAGGGAAAAGGCTGCAGGTGCAATTAGAGAACTGGTTGAGCTGCTTTCTGAGGCCGGGGTAGGCATAGTGCAGATTCCCTGTCCACAGATGGAGTTCGGAAACAGGGCAATTGGCAGGAAGGCAAGGGAAAAGAACACCCTTGATACCAAGAAATATAGGGACTCATGCAAGAAACTGTCCTCTCATATTCTCAAGCAAATAGAATCCTATCTTGGGAAGAACTATCGTGTTGTCGGTGTTCTTGGTGTTGAGTTCTCCCCTTCCTGCGGTGTGCATCAGATATCCAATGGCTCAAGACATGTGCCTGGAAAGGGCATATTCTTCGAGGAATTTGACAATGAAATGAGGAAAAAGAGGTTCCAGGTGCCTGTAATTGGTGTCAATCTCAACAACATGTTCTCAACTGTTGAAAAGCTCCAGTCTCTTTTGGAGTGCTCATAAGGTGAATGAAGTGTCAGTATTGCAATGTGAAGAGCTCAGCGGACAAGAACTGATTTCCTACATAAAGAGAAGAGGGATTAAGGTTGAGAGGAACACACCTGAATATGAGGCAATACATAGGGAGCTTGAGAAAGCCGGAGAAAACATAGAAAAGTACGGATGCTCAGCAAACCTGGATTTCTATAAGGAGCTTATAGAGCTCCTGCCTGAGGAAGAAAGGGAGGACCAGAAAAAGATTCTTGAAATGCACCTGACCTGATTTACATCTTCTCTGGTGCTTCTATGCCTAACAGCCCGAGCCCGTTCTTAAGAACAGTTTTTGTTGTCTTGACGAGCTGAAGTCTTGCATTCCTGAGTTTTGTCTCTGCCCTGAGCACATTAACGTTCTGGTAGAACTCATTGAAGAGGTCAGCAAGCTCATGCAGGTAAACTGCAAGCAGGTGCGGCTTGAGCTCTGCTACTGACTTCTCCAGAATGCCTGGGAACTGCGAGAGCTTTTTCATGACTTCCATCTCTCTTTTGTCCTCCAGCAGCCTTGCATCAAACTTCTTCGGCACCTTCTTTGCCTTTTTCAGTATGGAGCCAGCACGCGCATGCGTATACTGCAGGTATGGGCCAGTATCACCTTCAAACCTCAGCGCATCGTCCAGCTTGAATACAACATTCTTGTCAGGGCTTACCTTCACTATGGTATATCTCACAGCTGCAGCAGCTATTGCCTTGGCCCTCTTGTTCATCTCCTTTGGCCTGAGCTCAGGATACCTCCTCTTTACCTCCTCAAGTGCCTTCCCGTACGCCTCAAAAAGGAAATCTTCCAGAAGAACCACTTCTCCCTTTCTTGTGCTCATCTTTCCTGTTGGAAGCAGCACAAAGGAATAGTGCACAACCCTTGGCGGCTTATAGCCCAGGAGTCCTAATGCATGGCTTAGCTGTTCAAAATAAAGCTTCTGGTCCTCACCAAGAACTATTATGTTCATGTCCTTTGCTTTTTTCAGTTTGTCAAGTGTATAGGCTATGTCCCTGAGTCCATAAAGGCTTGTGCCGTCGCCACGGGCAAGAACAAAGAACGTGTCCTTGTATGGAAGCACCTTTCTTCCGTGCTCATCAGTGACCAGCTTGCCTGTTGCCTCGAGCTTTTCAAGTATTTTCCCTGTCTTTCCAAAGACTTCGCTGCCATAGTCAAAATAATCATAGTGCACGTTCAGGTCCTTCAGTATCTCCTTCTGGCCCTTGACGCATATATCAACAACTTCCTTGAACCTTTTCCTGACCTTCTTGTCACCCTTCTCAAAGTCAGAGAGCAGATTGAATACTTCCCTTTCCACTTTCGGATCCTTTTCCATTTTCTTGTTAGCCCATACATATATCTTGAGCAGGTCAGAAAAACGGAACTTCCTTAGCCTGCATCCCCAGACAAGAAGCGCTATCTGCTTTCCCATGTCATTCACCCAGTAATGCACCTCTGTATCATATCCCAGGAACTTGAGGATCCTCACTATGCTGTCTCCTATTATTGCGTTCCTTGCCCTTCCCACATGTGGGCTTGCATTCGGATTTATGCTGGTGTGCTCTATAAGGGCCTTTTTCTTTTTCTCACCCCTTCCATAGTTGATATCAATGCCTTCAAGCAGCTTCTGGCCAAATACATTCCAGTCAATATAGAAGTTCACATAGGGCCCAATGGCCTTTGCCTTCACCCCCTTCAGTTTCACTGCTTTTGCTATTCTTTCTGCTGTCTCATTTGGCTTTTCCTTTAGCCCTTTTGCAGCCTCAAAGCACTGATATGCAAAATCACCGAAACCTTTCTGTGTTGGCTCCTCTATCTTAGAAATATCTGTTCTGATTTCCTTTGCAATTTTGCTTTTCAGCTCAAACCATGGGTTCGACATACTATCTATTCTTGTTCCTTAGTTTATAAAAAAAGTTTATTGCCCGATTTCCTTCTTGAGTACCTTGGCGTCCAGTCTTATGAAGAGGTTTATCATGAGTCCCATGCCTCTTCCAAGCGAATGCGAGCGCTTGACTGAATGGACCTTTGACCAGCTGCGTCCGCCGAACCCCGGGACATGGATGAGCTTGGAGATCCGCGGGCTGAAAGAGGGGTCAGCAAGCACCCATCTGTTTTTGATTTTCACTTCAGCTGCAGCATGCATTGCTTTTTTAGGGAGGTCCTTGCGCTTGACCTTCAAATCACATTTCATAATGACATACCTTGCCGGGATCCCGGCTGCGCGGCAGAGAGCAACAAAAAGGTTGATCTTGTCAAGGCACATTGCCTTCCTGGGCCTGCGCTTGAGTATCCTGGATGCGCCAACGAGCGGCACTATCCTGTAGTCCACGTTCTTCTGCACCCAGTTGAAAATAGAAACTGCAGCAGCCCTTCCCTTTTTCTTTCCCACTATCCTTCTTGCAAGCCTCCTTATCTCAGGCGAGTTGCTCTCGCAAAACACGCTGGGCTCCAGGTATTTCATGGATTATGATTATCGTATACCCTTTATATCTTTTTTGGACTAATTTGTTTCATGATAGAGCTGGTGTATGAAGACTATAAACTTGACATGGACGATTATATTCAGGACGTTGTAGAAATTCACGCGCAGGCCACGCCCTTCTGGACAGAATACCAGGAAAATAAAAAGTTTGATTTGATAAATGAGATTCAAGGTCTTGAGGACCTCCGCAAGCTTCCTTATTTCACGGATGACGACATAAGGTCCAGGCCACCTGAAGATTTTGTGCCAACCAATCTT
Organism: Candidatus Aenigmatarchaeota archaeon; assembly: GCA_046760225.1. Taxonomy (GTDB): domain Archaea; phylum Aenigmatarchaeota; class Aenigmatarchaeia; order Aenigmatarchaeales; family JACQIB01; genus JAWABM01. The sequence goes on along the minus strand of JBHIDR010000005.1, from coordinate 25,360 downwards.
CCCAAATCCCAAAGGGTCTTGAGCACCTCATCAGGCACAACCGGCGAGCAGAAGCATGTCTACTGGTCACGGAACATAATTAACCATATGGTAAATTATGCTGAATGGGTCCTTAGGGAGAGGGACTTTCCTTACAATGAGCTCTGGGTCTGCACCGGGCCAGGGAACGACATTTTCAAGATATTCCTGAATGATTTGGCAGGGCGATTTGATGGCGACTTCAAGTACCTTGAGGTTGATGCAGCTGCTGCAAAGAAAGCGTTCCTGAGCAAGGACCCTGCTGCAATAAAGCAGTTCTTTGACAGCGTATCAGGAGAAGTAGAGAAGATTGCGCAGGAACATGATATAGGAGTCTATGAGGACATAGCACCACTGATGTCAGAGTCTGCTGACCGTCTGTCCGAAGATAAGAGGAACAAGATAAGGGGTCTTTTGCTTGGCGGTGTTGAGACCACCATTGAAAAGATAGAGCTGTTCCGGGAAAAGTTTCCAAACGCTGAAATTGGCGGTTGGTATGGCGACTTCATGAACGGTACAGGAATGATAAGAGCAATAAATCCATCAGGAATAATTTATCAGCCCTTTTTTCCCTATGTGGTTTGGGAAGTGAGGGACCTTGATGACATAGGCAAGAATATGGGGTATGGCGAGCGTGGAGAAGTGATAACGCACAGGCTTGGCCCGGATATTTTCATACCAAATCGCAGAATCGGTGATGAAGCCGAGAGAATGGAGCCCCTTAGTCCCCTAAAATGGGACGGTGTGAAGAATGTCACACGTCTGCCCAAGCACCCTGACCAGTGACAGAATAGTCAGGCGGCACTATGACCTTTTCGTTAGTTTCCCCCCTTGTTTCAGCGCTTACAACTGTCCTGCATTCTAGCAGACCTTCGAACTCTCTGTAATAATCAAAGGGCATGTGCGTGACAAGCAGCCTGCACCTTTCTTCCATGCCCTTCAGAATTCCAATATATTCGTCATCAGTACGCTCTGCTTCAAAGACCTTGAACCTTCCGTAAACCGGGTTGCACGATGAAGGTATCCCGCCTATCCCGCATATGCCATCATGAACTTCACAGTCAAGATATTTCACATCATGTTTTTCTGCCTCGCTCTTTACAATGTCCGGGAAGTCAAGATTGCCGTGCACGAGAATAGTTGGCATCTGTAATTTTTCCAGGCCAGATTTCAGTTCCTCCCTGTAGAGTCCTTTAGCTTCCAAGGAATATTCTCCTCTAAATAAACCATCCATAAATTCCTTGAACATCTTGCCCTCGGTTCTTCCGCTCTTGTACAGCCCGAAATCGTTCAGTGCGGACGCTGTTTCGTCTGCTGCAACCCTATAGGCTATGCTGTCATGGATGGGCTTGGGTGGCTTGGGAAAAACGTTTACAAGGTCTCCGTTCAATATAAGAAGTTCTGCTTCAGGAAAGTCCCAGCGCCCTTCGTTATTACATGCTATGAAAACTCTCATACCATAGTTTTCTCTTCCTAGAATAAATACATAAACATAAATTCCACCTATAGTATTATCTTCCTAGGGTAGTGTTCATGTACGTAGCGAGTACACGTCATGCAGAACGCTGTGACTTAGATCATCTTGTAGGCAGGCGCGCACGCTATACAGCACAGTATGCATTTGAAAATTCACCCTTCTACCATGATCTTTTTCGTGAGCACAATGTGCACCCAAAGGATATAGACTCTCCTGAAGATTTGCTGAAGAAGTTGCCCATAGTGACAAAGAAGGATATAGTTGACAACCAACCTCCTAATTCTGATGACTACAGATTTTTTTCAGCACCCAAGGACCAGTGGGCAATTTCGAATTACACTTCTGGAACGCAGGGCACTTCCAAGGTTTTCTTGAGGTCACATGATGACATTGATATTTCAAAAATAGAGCTCAGAAGAGCGTACGAAATTGCAGGAGTGAAAGAGGATGACACCGTATTGATAGTACTGCCTTATGGCATGGGCACATCAGGGGTTGCCGCAACGCGCGGTTTTGAGAAGCTTGCTCATGTACTGACTGCCGGAATTGGCGACAATCCTCCAAAGACCGAGCTAGTGGAGTACCATAAGCCAACTGTTCTCTTCGGATCCCCATCCAGTGTCGCGCGTCTTGCCCGGAGGTTTGAGCTGGCTGGAACTGATCCGACTGAGACATCAATAGAACGAATACTGACTGTTAGCGAACCCCTGAGCAAGGAAATGAAGGAATTCATAAGCAAGAGATGGAACGCTGAAGTGCGCAACAATTATGCAAGCACAGAAGGTGACCTCATGGCAACTGAATGTGATATGCAGGAAGGGCTTCACCATGTTAAAGAGGATTATCTGTGGTTAAGGGCGATTGACCCTGAAACAAAGGAGCTAAAGGACGAAGGAGAGACCGGATGGGATGTGATAACAACGCTTGTTCCTGAAGGAACATACTGTGGAATGGTTCTGATTAATTACCAACATGGCGACAAGTTCAAGATGCTCGGGGACGAGTGTGGGTGCGGGAGCATATTGCACAAAATATCTCCGCCAATTCGCGCAGGAGAGCTTGGAGAGCTTGAAGTAGGTTACACGCGCATAGGGCTTGATGAGCTTGAGGCTGTGATGCTCAGACCCGAGTTTACTGATTATCTCACAGGGGAATACGAGGTAATAAAGGAATATGATTCCAGCGAGAGCCTGCACAAGATAAAACTCAGGGTAGAGACTCGCGGAAAGACCCACAAGGACCTTGTTAAGTGGATATGCGACTCTGTTCACAACCATTTCACACTTAACATAGTTGCAACAGGGCCCAGCAGGGTGGCTGACATCTATGTTGAGACAGTGCCCGAAGGCAGGCTCGATATTTACAAGCAAAAGGGCAAACCGAAAAGAATAATTACTAAGAAAAACAAGTTCTGATAATGAGCAGGTTTTTGACAAAACTGATGCAGACAGGCCAGTTCACCTTTGAGGAAGGGCACATCAGGATGCTTGGAGAATACGTGCTGCTCTTTCCGTCGGGCGTAGTTGTCCATATGTATGATGTGCTTCTTAAGAAGCTCGGCAGAAAAAAGACAGGGAAATTGTTGGAGGAGATGGGCAGGTACCAGGTTGAGGCTGCAGCAAAAAGATACCTCAAGCGCTACAACTTTTCTGAATTGTCCAAGAGCAAGATAATGGACTTCACAACAAAGATACTCAACAGTACAGGATGGGGCATGATAGAGGTGAGCAGGATGAGCATGAAAAACAGGTCAGCGCAGGTCATTGTAAGGGAAAGCACCTTACCAACCAAATGGCTGATGCTCCACAAGAACAACAGCAAGAAGCCAATAGATTTCTGGTTGAAAGGCCTAATAAAGGAGCACTTCACTGTTATTTTCGGCTCCAAGGTCAAGGTCGTAGAAAGCAAGTGCATTGCCTGTGGGGACAAGTATTGTGCTTTTGATGTTTCTAAAGCTTGATGCCTCTTTCAGCTCCCCTGATCTCTATTCCCCTCTTTCCTATCTTCAGCGGATAGACATCCTTTCCATGGTCAGTCCTTCTCATCTTCCTTATTGACAACGACCTTCCATAGACTCCTCCGACTCCCAGGTAGTTCAGTATTATTACGTTGTCAGTGATGTATTCCTCTACGCCGAAGCGCGATAGCATGTGGTCTGCTTCAGGCATCTCAGATGTGAGAATGGTTGTTGCTCCTGATGACTTGAGCTTTGCCATCAGGTTGAAGAGCTGTTTCCTCACATCAAACGGGTCCTTGAAATACAGGCCGAAGAGAGAAGTGGAATCAATCACCACCCTCTGTATCTTGTTCTTCTTTATCCTCTCTGCTAGCTTTTCAGCAAGGTTTGCAAGCTGGAAGGGGTCCCTGTACTCCAGTATGAGCAGTCCAGAGTCCATATGCTTCCGGAGGTCCCATTTGAACTCCTTGACATCATTTATTATGTCTTCCACTCTTTCTTCCATTGTGATGAAAAGGCACTTCTCCTTTTTCCTGAGCCCCTCGAGAATGAACTGGGTGCAGAATATGGTCTTGCCTGTTCCTGTGGAACCAGTAAGGAGCGTTGTTGTGCCCTTTATCAAACCGCCCTTCATGAACCTGTCAAGGCCCTTTATTCCAGTAGGAATTCTTTCAACAGAACGTTTCTTTCTGGTCTTCTTTTTTACCCCCCTTTTTGCAACTTTCTTTTTCATTTTCCTTGCCATAAGCACAATTAACCTTTGAATATTTAAAAGTTTATGCGTAATGTTTTTGCATGCAAGAAAGCTTGGGAAATAAAATAAAGGAAGCTGTTGAGCGCACAAAGAAGAAATTTATCATAGATGACAAGACGTGGTACAGTGATGATGACATAGAAGAGGCAATAAGCTTTATCAAGAGAGAGCTCCTTGACAAGAACAAGGACCATTTCTATACAACTAATGCAATCTTTAACAGGCTGGATTTTCCAGAAAAAATGCACCGCTCTGTTCAGCAGCGTCTGCAGTCAACATTTAGCAAAAAGGGGCTGGAGAGAGGCATAAAGAAGATACACAGGTCATTAAAGTCCCCATATTACGGCACCTCTGATTTATGCCCAATTAGCAGAAAATGCTACAAACAATGGTGCATAGAGAAGGAGATAAGCTATAAGAACGGGGATGTCAGGAAAGTATGCCCAAGAAATGAGGGAGAACTGATTTTTATCGAAGAATGAGCTTATTCTGCAATGTTTATAGGTTTTGCAAGAGCTTTTGGCGGCAGCGGTTTCTTGAACCTGACCTTCACTGTACCGCCTGTGCCATGGACCCCGGACACCCTTCCTATGTACTTCCTGCCCTTTTCATCTGTCCAAACAGCCTTCTTGCCAATCAGCTTGCCAGCGTCCCTCCTGGACTTGATGCCCGGCACCCTGACTAGCACTTCCTTTGTATATGCTATGTGGTATGTCACGATTATGCCTTTTGGGTCCATCTCCATCACACCTATATTATATATGTAAATCACCCGCTATTTAAAACAACGGTGCAAAATAGAATGGTCTAACTCAAATTTATCTTTAACTGTCAGAATTATTTCTTCTTTTTCCTTGCTTTCCTGCCTGCGGGCAGTTTCTCTATCTCCTTTGCAGTCTCAACTATCTCCTTGACTGCCTTGAGCCTTTTCTCTGCTTTCTTGGACTTCTGGATGTCCTCCTGCTCGGTTTCAGGAGGTGCCTCGCGCCTCTTCTTCTCTATCACCCCCCTGACATCCAGTATAAACCTCCTGACGTATTCCTTAGTCATGTACACGTCCCTGTCAGTTATCTCGTCCAGTTTCTTGTCCTCAAGCATCTTCCTCATCTCAATTACCTTGCCGAACACATCAGCATACCAGGGGCTCACCAGGCCAGGCTCAATAAGGTATTTCTTGAATGCCTGTGGCAGCTTTTCAGGCTCCTCAGGCAGCCTGTCCAGTGCCTTGAGTGCAGCCACAGAAGCCTTTATCATTACCTCATAGCTCTTCTTTATGTCGCTTGCCTTCTTGCTGAGCTGCAGCTCCTGGAGCAGCCTGAACATCCTTTTGACGAACTCATCTGTCCTCTCTATCCACCTGTCAACCTCCTCTCCCTTTATCTTCCTCATTTCCTTGTGCTCAACTGATTTCCTGAACTTGAAAACCTCCTCAACAAGCTGTGCCCATTCCTCCTCAAGCAGTCCGGGCTCAACAAGATGTAGTCTTACCTCCCTGGCAAGCACTTTTGGTGCAGGCGGGCCAACACCGATGTACATGAGCACTGCCTGGGAAGCATCTGTGATCGCATAGTAGAGGTCCTCGGCAATCATGTAGAGCTTGACATTCTCCACCCTTCTCAGCCTTTTGGGCACTCCCCCTATTCTTAGCTCTGCTGCTTCCTGCGTGGCAGGGAACTTGCCCCACTCGAGCAGCTTCCTCATTGGAATGAAGAAGCCAGTATCATGTATTGCATAGCCTTCCCTCACGATATTGTAGAACAGCGGGTGCTGCTTCCTTATGCCGTCCCAGAACTCTGTCAGCGCAAGCACGGGCTGGGGATGCAGCCTTGGATCGATCTCCTTTGCCAGCTTTCCGATGTCCCTGTCTATCTTGTCCCTCATCTCATCGAACTTCTTGATAGGCATCTTGGTGTCATCAAAGATTATGTAAATATCAACATCGCTCTTGCCAGTGTAGTCGCCCCTTGTTATGCTTCCCCAGACCACAACCGCCTTTATGTAGTCCTTGAAAACCCCGAGTATCTTGCTCTTGAAGCTCTCCGAGCTCTTCAGCCTTGTGCTGAGCGAGAACTTCCTGAGCTTCTCGCCTATCTTTTTTCCCTTCTTAACTTCCTTCTTCTTGTTCACTTTCTTTGCTGCTTTCTTGGCCATTCAGCTCACCCTTGAAACTTATCCTCCTCAGCATTTAAATGTTCCAGTAGCACATCCCTGGCTATCTCAGTCATCTCTATGTGCTTTCCCTGCTTTTCCAGCTCTTGCACGAGTTTGGGTACGTCACAACCAGGGTTAAGCGCCTGACTGTCTGAAACATAAAGCATTGTGGCTATAGGCACTTCAGCCGCATTGGCAATCTGGTATAGTGCTGCTGTTTCCATTTCAACCCCATCAAAGCCTGCTTCCCTTAGTTCAGCAATGAAACCAGGGGTTTCGCACCTCGTGTTTATCACTGTGAATATTGTTCCTAATCTGGCTTCATAACCATGTTCTTCTGCTTTCCTGAGCATGGATTCTGCAAGCCTTTCATCTGCCTTTCCCCATGCCAGCTTGTCCTTCCATTCCTTGTCATATGCAGCAAAAGGCGACATTGCAGCCTTCCTTGCAATTATTACTGTATCCTTTTCAATGTCTGGATGCAATGAACCGCAGAAACCCACACCTGCTGCAGCTTCCAGCTTATTTTCTTCGAATATAATATTCATGGCTGTTGCGTAAGAAAGGCCGAACGGGATGTAATGAAACCCCAACTTCCTGCCCCTGTATTTTCCGTGTATTGATAATGACCCTAGCTCCTTGTCAAACTCAATCTCCTCCAAGTTGGCTTCACCATACCTCTTGAAGGCTTCTTGTACATATTGCTCTTCAGGCAAATATTTGACATCTTCTGCGTAAAGGGCATGCCCTAGACCCAGAATAGCAAGTTGCTTTTCCATAATTAATTACTAGAAAGTAGTGTATTTAAAGCTTACCTGTACTTCTCCTTTAGCCATTCAGCTATCTTGCCCTTTTCCTTGGCTGCTTCACCAAATACACCCATCTGTTCCTCTGGCGTGACGAGCAGCCCCTTCAGCGGGTCAAAAGCATGGTCCTTTACCTTGAGCACCTGGGTCTTCCAGTCAGCTGCTTCCATGTCCATGCCAAAGAACTCAGGCGGAAGCTTTTTCGGGTCAACGCCCTTCTCAAGATATTTCTTGATCATCCTCATCACTGTTACTGTGTCCTTTATCAGTCCTTCCTCACCGCCTCTCTCAAATATCCACCAGCCTGTTTTGAAGCCTTTTTTCCTGAGGTCATAGAGCCTTTCATAGATGTAGAGCTGGGCCTCTGAACCAAGTGGCACAGGAAGGTGTGAGGGATTCATTGGTGTTGGAACTGTTACGTGCACAACTTTCAGCCTCTGGCCTCCTTTTGGTGGAAGGTTCTCTATGTCCTTTTTGGGGTCTATGTTGCAGCTCATCATGTGCTCCATGTCCATTGTCATGCCCACCCAGGGAGAACCTATTGCCTCGCACATATAATAGATATCAGTAAGCGTTACAAGCCGCATATACCCCTCATATCCTCTTTCAGCCATAGGAGCCTCAAAGCAGAAGTACATTCTCTTATCTTTCAATATTGGCTTTGGATCAGGATATCCTCCTTTTCTCGGGCAGAAATGTCCCCATATATATTTTGCAGCAACAGCAGGCACCCATTTCTCTGTTTTTGTAAGCATAGTCTTGTCATCCAGTATTCTTCCCACTATCTTGTCCCAGAGATAGTCCCTCTCGCTCTGCATCCACTTGGCAACAGCTAGGTACGCTATTCTCTCGCCTCCATAATGGGATTCACCTGAATTCACAAAATTAATCAATCTTTTTACAGCCTCCCCGTGTGCTTCTTCCTTTAATTTCTTTAGTTCCTTTTCATCAGGCATCTTGCCCTCATGTTCACTTTTGTAATGAGGTATTAGATACTCTCTCAATATGTAATCTGCAGAAGGTATGTGCCTTAGAATGTCCCCTAATTGAGGCTTGTCCTTAATGCTCAGGAGCCATTCTGCTATCCTTTTGTTTTCCTCTAGGAACTCACGGAGTGGTCTTCCCCAGAAATCACAGAGGTTTGTAGACTGAAGCTCATGCCACAGAACTATGAATGGCTTTGATTCAGAAGAATGGATTGTGCAGTACTCTGCACCTAGCTTTGAACATTCCTTCACATGTATCATCAACCTGTCATGTGCCCTTATGTAGTCTGCCATGAGTGCAGAGTCCAGGGGCAAGGTGTCCATACCAACTATTGGTCTTGCTTCACCATGTATGCCGAAATTAATATTAAGGCTTTTTTTAGATCTTTCTATTTTCTCCTTCAGGTCAGGCTCCTTGAACTCATTTATTGTTTCCAGGTCAACCTGCACATGATTAGTTCCTGAAGTTGCAATCCATTGCAGTTTCTTGTTTATTCCAAGGACTTCCTCTTTCTTTATAACGCCCCAGATTCCACTTGAAACACCTATTACATAGTCCTTTGGCATTATCCAACACCCATCTTGTCCTTCAAAAAGCCTGCAACTGTTGCGAACTTCTCGCCCATTGGAGTGAGGTACTGCTTTGACAGCCTCTGCCTGAATTCCCTTTCATATGGTCCTGGCTTGACAAAAAAGCCCCTCTTCTCAGGGGTTGGTGAGATCTTCCCAAGCGGGGCAAAGAATCCCTTGAATTCCCTGCCCAGTGCCTTCCATTCCTCTCCTATTTTCTGCAGGGGCGTGAGCTCCCTTTTTATTCCAAAGAGCTCAGGATATTCCTTTTTTATCACTTCTTCAACAGGCCTTTTCTCAACTGTGAGGCCAACTATCTCGTCCAGGTAGTGCTCCAGTTCCCTTTCCCTGCACTTCATTTCCAGGAGCTTTACAAGCATTATGTTCTGTGACATCAGATAGGTCTTGATTGTGAAGGTTATGTCCTCCAGCTCTCCGATTGGGAGCACTGAGCCCACCCTGTCTATTTCAAAGTCAAAGAACATGTAATAGAGCATGTTCGGGTCCAGGCCGTGCTTACCAGCTATCCAGTGCTTCTTGATTTCATTCTGGACTATGTGGTCTGCCTCGCATTCAACAACACCCGGCTTGAAATGCTCCTCTGGCACCTTGTTCAGCAGCCAGGGATAGATGCTTGCAAGCCCTGTTTTGTTGTTAAGTACGAGGTTCCTCCTCACATAGTCGTCATACGGATCATATACGAATTCCCCGACCCTTTCCAGGGCAGGCTTGCGCGCCTCTATTGCCTTGAAGCTCTTCCATGCCCATATCCTTATGCCATTGGCAAATGTCCTCTGCCCTGTTATGTCTGCATAAGAGGACAGGGAGCCGCTTCTTCCTGCAGGTGATTCATGCGCTGTTTTCATTATCTTGTACTTGGTAATATACGGCTTGAGCCATTGCTTGTACTCTGTAACAGTCTTCTTTCTTGCCTCGGCCATGGACTTCAGGCTTGCATACCTCTCCTTCACGGTCTCACTGAACAGCTTCTTCCACTCAATATACAGCCTGTTCTTTGTTGCAAGCACAACACCCTCTGCCTTGCTCACATCGAGCTTTTTTGCAATCTTGTCAGGATCTATGTCCTCATCACCGAGCTTCATGAAGTCAGAGATTATTGTGGGCCATCTTGGTGCTATTGACCTGAGTGCAACAGGTGCCTGTCCCTGCACATCTGTGTGCACATCAACATTGTCAATGAACATTGCCCTCAAGGTATGCTCGTCCTTTGCTGCAAAATAATCCATTATCTCCTTGTATTTCCTAAGGTCATGCTTTACAAGCTCATAATGGGAAACAGCTTCTGCAGCTGATACAAGCCCGCCCTTTATTATGCGCTCCAGCTCCCCCTTCTGTGCCATTATCCTCTGATACATTTCAGCATGCGCAGGCGATACCTCTATCCAGTCGTCAGCCTTCATCACACTGTATCCCCATTTGCCGAGCTGGAAAACAAGGGAATAGTAGAGTGCTGATGCAACCCCTGGTGCTGCTGTCATGTTCAGCATCACGCACTGGTTTGCAGATTCCTCCTTACCAGGAGAGTTTATAGGGCCTACCAGCACATAGGTTCCGAGATAGGGTGAGTCTGGGCCAGTTACAGGCAGTCCTTTCTTTGATGGTATTCCTGACCTTTTTTCAGGAGGTATTATATCGAATATTGGTTTGTCTACCATTTTACCAGCCTCATGTAAGCACAAAAATCAGTATGCCCAGTAAGAGCAGAACCGCGCCTATCACCCTTCCCATTATAGCAAAGGAAGCAGGCTGGTATTGCCTGATGTCTGGGAAATAAACCAGTATGAGCACGCCCAGTATCATGAGCAACACACCAAAGAGCTTGGAAGAGATTGACCACAGAACATACGCAACCGCGCCTATGAATATGAACAGCAGTACAACAACCACTGTCTGTACCATTTCAGCCATTCGGCTCATAATAATAATTCAAGCACATGCAATATAAAACTTTATATCTTAAAATAGACAAGATACTAAATGATTGGTATGGTAATAGCAAGGACAAAGATGATGATCCAGGACGACCTTCTCAAGCCATGGCCAAAGGCAAAGGTACATTTCACAGGCTCCAAGCCAGAGAGGTTCTACAAGGAAATACCGCAGCTGCTTCAGACTGTCTTCAGGGTCCACCCTGGCGAGATACAGGAAAAGAAGTTCTCATGGGTCAAGGGAGAGCCTGAAAAGTTCAAGGTCAAATGGGAGCTTGACAAGGACCTGGACAGGAACTCCTACTACAAGATTGATGTTAGCCTGAGTGGCCAGACAAGCAAGGGACAGGGAAGCGCTGACATAGTTGTTGAAGGCGCGCTGAGAACAGAGTATCCTCAGGACACTGTATGGGAGCGCTCCTTGCTCTATGAGTTTCTGCGCATGACATGGCACAGGCTGTTCTATGCTTCAAAAAGGGAGCAGATGCTAAGGGACGGCAGGAAGCTCATAGGCATATTTCTTGAGGACCTCAAAAGGCTTACTCATACAGAATAGGGGATTTGATGCCTGACTATATTTTGAAAACAGATGTGCTTGCTCCAGAAGAGGACATATCAAGGGAGTTCGAGGGCCACCATCCCACCAGGCTTTTTGGCGTGATGAACGAAAAGATAAGGATGATATTCAAGGTCGGGGCTGCGAACTTTTTCGAGGACAAGGTCAAATGGGACAAGCTCGGGGACCCGATCGAGTTCTTCGGCCAGTGGAGAGGCAAGGCAGGCAAGGACAGCCTGACAACATTCTGGATAAAGGTTGTCATACAGGGAAGGCAGAACATCAAGGACAAGAGCGGATATGTCAAGGTAAAGATAAAGCCATGGCTCGAGACAAAGATACCCTATTCAACAGCGCTTGACAAGACCCTCAAGGTCGCCAACATGAAAACTTTTTATTTAAAGCAGATAAGAAGTTATGTAGAGGAAGCAAAGAGGCAGACTGAAAACTTTGACAGGGAAATAAGGGAAATGTTCGAGGCAGAGCTCGTGGAGGAGGTTTAATGGTTTTCGAAGTACTGAGAAGAAAAAAGAAAAAGGAAGAAGAAATCCCAGAAGAGCTCAAGCTAACTGGACCGCCGTTCAGGGCCGCGCCACCAACAGCACCACCCACAGAACCACCACGCGAGTTCAGGCCAGCACCTCCTGCACGCGGGCCGGCTGCACCTACACGAGAAGCACCGCCTGCCAGGCCATATGTGCCTCCTGAATTCGCAGAAGAAAGGTTTCCTTCAAGGCCGGAAAGAAAGGAGGAGGACAGAATAGGTGTAATCCTCAGCAAGCTAGACATAATCGAGGCAAGGCTCAAGATTATAGAAGAGAAGCTAAGATAAGAATTCAGACAAGCTGCTTTACGTCGTATGTGACGATTCCTTCTATCTCATCAGGTTGGCCGTTTGGTCTGCTGCAGCGCCTGTACATTATATTTTCGCCGCTCCTGTACCTCACATGGACTACTTCGCCACCAGAATCATAATAAATACATTTATTAGGCTCAGAAGGAAATGGCCAGCCGCAGAGCTTTTCATCTTTGCATTTGAAGCATTTTCCGCATTCTTCCGGATCTGGAACCTCTACTCCCATTGTCAATCACTTTCTTTATCACTTGCACCCTGAGTCACTGGCACAGGCAATAATATTAGTATTTTTGTATTTTTAAATGTTACTCTTTTGTCCCTTATACATCCAAGCCCCTGACTGCGCATCATACTCATATTTTCCAGGCTTGTCCACTCTAAAGGTCAAAGTTAATGGGTCGATTTCAAAATAATTTGCAAACTTACGTTCTGAAGGCTCTTCTTTAAAATAAGTCCATCCTGCCCCCTGTGCATCATAAGAATATCTTCCAGCTTTCTTCACTGTCAAAGTCATGCCTATTGGATCCAATTCAAAATGCTCTGGCAGTTTTTTAATAACGTCTATCATTTAATCACTGAAATTATCTTATTCTCTTTATGCCGAGTTCTCGCATTTCTTCTGGTGTCATATAATGTGGATTTGGCATGTAAACTGGGTTCATACCCTTAGGCAATTCATACCTAGGTGCATGTTCAAAATTCTCAACTTCTTTGTACATAGAATCACTCTTCTTTCGCTTTTTTTTCTATATCAATCTTTCCTGATCCTTCTGGTAGAGGTTTATACTGATGTTCATGTCTTTGGCGGTTTTGCTTAGGTTTCTCTGTCATGTTAATCCTCCTTGACCCTCTTCTCGACTTCCTCTTCAATGCCGAGCTTCTCTACAAGCTCCTTGAACCTGTTCCTGATTGTGACCTCTGTTACCCCTATTGCATCTGCTATCTCCCTCTGGGTCCTCTTCTCGCCTTCAAGAACAGCAGCGATGTAAAGTGCAGCAGCTGCCACACCGGTAGGTCCTTTACCAGAAGTAACCTCGTTCTTCTTGGCTTCCCTGAGGTACTGTATTGCCCTTGCCTGGACCTTGTCAGAAAGACCGAGCATTGAGGCGAACCTCGGAACATAGTCCTGCGGAGGCGCAGGCAGTATCCTTATCTTCAGCTCCCTTGCAATGTACCTGTAGGTCCTTCCTATCTCCCTTCTCTCGACACCGGATGCCTCAGCTATTTCCTCGAGTGTCCTGGGTGTTCCCATTTCCCTGCACACTGCATAGAGCAGTGATGCAATAACAGACTCCATTGACCTGCCTCTTACGAGTCCGCGGTCAACAGCCTGCTCATACTTCTTTGCAACCTCCTCATGTACTTTCTTGGGAAGTCCTAGAAAGGAAACAAGCCTCTGCAGCTCGCTCAGTGCAAAGGAAAGGTTCCTGTCCTTTGATTCCACGAGCCTTTTCTGCCATATTTTCAGCCTGTGGTACTGTGCCCTCTTTGAGGGTGCTACCCTGAAGAGCTCTCCTTTTCCACGGCCGATCTCTGTGGTCAGTCCTTTGTCATGCTTTGTAAAGGTCAGCGGAGCTCCTGCCCTGGTCCTCTTTGTCCTCTGATTACTGTCAAAGGCCCTCCATTCAGGAGAAGCATCAACAATTGACTCCTCAAGAACAAGCCCGCACTTGGCGCATACCTTTTCTCCTCTTGATTCGTCCTCAAAAAAATGACCGCAACCGCATTCAGGGCATTTCTTTATTTTTTTGCCCTTGGCTGCCCTCTTAACAGGCTTGAGAACACGCCTTCGTATAGCCTTCACAGGCTTCTTTGCCTTGGCCCTCTTGACCTTCCTTCTTGCCTTCTTTTTTATCTTCCTTTTAGCCCTCTTTTTAGCCATCACATCACCATGTAGAATCATTACTTATCTGTAGTAAACACCCCAACCTCTGTAATAACTTATTGTATCGAAGTAGTATATAAAGCTTTCGGTTAAGCTTTATAAATCTTTCGGTTTTTAACCGTAAACCAGTTTAGAACTTCTTTGTCTTCTCGCTGGGCTTCTTGTCGGTCCAGGTGGGCTCCTTTTTCGGCTTCTTTGCCTTTTTCAGCTTCCTCTTCTCGGGCTCTACCTGCTCCTCTTCAATAAGCATGCTTATTTCCTTCCTGTAGCCGTCATATGCATGCCTTATCCTGTTCATCTCCCAGAGCAGTATCTTCTGCCTGTCTTCAGCTGTACTTGCCTTCTTCCTCTTCCTGTAGCCCTCATCAAGTATGGAATGCAGCTGCTTCTTCAGCTGGTCCCTCAGTTTCTTTGTCTTGTCTACCATACCCTTTTATTTGTCAGCTCTCAATATATAAGCATGATAGCCCTCAAGGAAATAGAAAAAGTGGTCAGGAGCGCTGGAGTTGACAAAATATCAAGGGACGGCCTGAAGGAGCTGCAGAAGGCGCTCGAGCAGATAGGCACAGAGCTCGCAAAAGAGGCTGCAGGCCAGGCAAAGGCAGCAAAAAGAAAGACTATTTCTGCTGAAGACATTTTAAAGGCATCTGGCAAAGCTTGAAAAACTTTATATTTCAGCCTTCTAAATAAAGAGCCATGGCAACCACAAGGGTGGCGATCAAGACGCTCAAGCCAGGCAAATACTGCGTTATTGACGGCGAGCCATGCAAGGTGCTTTCTCTCACCACCTCTGCGCCTGGCAAGCATGGCGGTGCAAAGGCAAGGCTCGAGGCAATAGGCATTTTTGACAACAGGAAGCGCAGCATAGTCAAGCCCGCGAGCACGGAAATAGACGTGCCCATAATTGAGAAGAAGACAGGCCAGGTTGTTGCAATAATAGGCGAGACAGCCCAGATAATGGACCTTCAGACCTACGAGACCTTTGACATAGCAATCCCTGAGGAGCTCAGGGGCGATATCGAGCAGGGCGGCGAAGTGGCCTACTGGGTCATAATGGGAAGGAAGCTTCTCATAGGTAAGAAATAAGTGCTTCAAAGCCAAATAATTATTATGCGGTTGTCTGTGTTTTTGCTTGTTTTGGCTGTAATAGTGGCAGCAGCAGCTGCATACAATATGACATCTGCCACAAAAGTAACGCTGAACGTCTCCTATCCTGAGGGCGTCACTGGCTTTTTCCTTAAGACCAGTGATGACATGAATTCCCTTGCGCAACAGGTGTTCTCAGAAGCCGTGAAGTTCTTTAGATCAACAGTTGCTTTCATTGTGGTCAATATACTTTAGAAGCCCAGAAGTATTGAAAATATCCTGTTTGCATCCACCTGATAGGCTCCTGGTATTGGCATGAGCGTGACCGCCACCAGGATGATCAGTATTGCAGCCAGAAGCCAGAATTCTTCCCTTTTTTTCCAGCTGTACAGCAGAATAAAGCCAAGCGCAAGGGAGAGCGGAAGCACGTATGCACCCATGACTATGATGGTGTCCTGCAGGGCAGTGGTGGGCATATGCGTGACCCCCACTGAGAATCCTGCCAGTGCTGTGCTAGGGCCTTCAAGCGCGACCTGGGGGTCCAGGCCAAAGCTCGCAGCTGCCAGGTAATGCCCTCCTTCATGGGCAAGTATGAACATGGCGCCTGCAATGACTATTACAAGCATTTTATAAAGAGTATTCATAATAAAAAATTGAAAAAATAAGGATTTAAAGCCATCATTAAGTAAGGGAAGGACTTTTGCTGTGCTTGTGCAGGACCAGCACAGTAATTGATATATTTAAATAAGTTATTCACGAAATTATATTCATGAAAAAGAAAAGACGGGAAACCGTAATTGAGAGCTTTTTGATGTATTTCTCTTCAATAGTGGCAGTGTTCCTTATAATCTCCCTTGCATTCAGCAACTTTGCGCTGCCAATCGGCTCTTCGCTGAATTCAGTGGGCCTTTCATCAGGCCTTTTCATAATACTGGCACTGTCAATGTTTCTTTACATAATCGTGAAGGTAAGGAATGCCAAGGTGGGTGCTAGAAAATGACTGATATTGCACTGCTTGCACTCGGCGTAGGCAGCATTGCTGCACTGGCAACCTTCTTCTTGTACATAAGAAGGGAGAAGAAAAAACTGAAGAAATCAGTGCTGAGATATGAAAAGATAAAGAAGAAGATGGAAAACAACAGTAAAGAGTGATACCATGAACAAGATAGTGATATTCACGCTTGCAGTTGTCCTCATAAACATAGCATGCTTCTTCACCCTGTCAGCTGATGTTTTTGCCCTGAGCTTCACTGATTTCCAGGTCTACCAGCTGCTCTCCTTCCAGTTCATGCATTTCAGCCTCCTTCACCTTGTTGAGAACATCATAGGCCTTGCCTTTGTTGCTGGCATAGCAGTTGAGCTGGACATGAAGTTCGAGAGCTTCCTCATGGTATATCTCTTGGCGGTCTTCATAGCAGTGCCTGTGCTTTCATTTTTCCCTGGTGCAGTGATTGCCGGGAACTCAACAGGCATATACGGGGTCCTGGCAGCAACACTTTCCAAGGCAAGGAACTTCATTTCACAGAAAATAACACTGCCGCTATTCACGGTCTTCATATTTTCCCTGTCCATAGCAAACTTTTTTATGGGTGGAGTTGCCTTAAATAATGTATTGAAGACAGACATTTTTCATTTTTCAGGATTTGCCAGCGGTACTGTTGCCAGGCTGCAAAGGAGGAGGGTGAAAAGGATACTGAGGGGATGACATGAAGGTTGACACGGGAATAAGGGGCCTTAACAAGCTGCTTAATGGCGGGTTTTTGCCAGGAAAGGTAATACTTGTATCAGGTGTAACTGGTACAGGCAAGACCACCCTGGCCATGCAGTTCGTTCATGCTGGCACACAGAAAGGGGAGAACGGCCTTTTCATAACCCTGGAGCAGAACAAGAAAAAAATGACAAATGACATGCTTTCCGTGGGCATGGACATCAAGAGGAACAAAAGGCTCACATTGATAGGCGGCTCCATGGCAGACATAATGAGGTTCCAGGACAAGGTAAAGGCAAAGCCCAGGGACTTCCTTGATGAGATAGGGGAAGTGATAAGGCAGAAGAGAATCAAGAGGGTTGCCATAGATTCCATAAACCTCTTCCTGATGCTCTTCAAGAACGAGGAGCAAAGGAGGAGGGCGCTCCTTACGCTCACGGACATGCTGAGCAACCTTGGATGCACATCTGTTCTTACAACAGAGGTCAGGGAAGGCTCCTCTGACATTAGCTGGTATGGCTTTGAGGAGTTCGTTGTGGACGGCGTGATAACACTCACGAACAACATCTCCTTTGACAAGTACTACAAGAACGCGATTTCCATAAGGAAGATGAGGGGGGCATCCCACAGGAAATCGCTTGTGGAGTACAGGATCACTAACAAGGGAATAGTGGTCTATCCCGAATTCACAATAAAGCAGAGAAGCTAGTCCTTTATAAAGTTAACAAAAACTTTATAAGTACAAGTCTATCTTATTTTATGATAAAAAGGATAAAGAAGCTGTTTTTGATAATCGCGCTGGCCCTGCTCAGCGTTTCCTTTATGGCCTATTTTTTACTGAACGATTTTGTCGCCATGGGACCGACAACAATGGCCTCAATGGAAATGGAAGGCATTGATATTGATACTGAACCAGAGGAAGACCCTTCCTATATATCACTGTCAATGGGAGTTCTTGCCGTTATTTTCTTATTGGCTGTGCTGATACTGAAAAGACTGGGCTGAATAAAATAAAAAGAAAAAAAGAAAAATTACCTTCTTCGTCTTCCTTTCTTGAACTTCCGTGCATAGTCTTTTGCAGATACAGCAACAACGTCCTTTAGTCCAAGACCAAGGGCTATTGCCACCCCCAGGCTTGCTCCAGCCACTATGAGCAGAAGTATGTTGTTCACCAGGGTTGTGTCGATTCTCATCTGTGACAGGGCCATTGCAATTGAGAGATAAAGGATAAGGAAGAACACTGTCTTACCGACCACGTCCGCATAAAGCGTCTTTGAGCTTATTATCCTCTCCTTCATGTAGATTGCAAGAGAATAACCCACTATCACCAGCAACCCAGCCTGAATCAGTGGCGGTATGATGGATATCACATTGTTCACGAATATTGTTATTGCCTGCACATTCAGGAATATCGCTGCCTGCTGGATGAAGACAAGGTATATTATCCATCTGGTTATTACATCGAACACGCTGGAAAACTTGAACGTGACACCTTCCTCAGCTATCCACTCGTCTATCTTCAGCCTCACTATTATCTCCCTGACAACCATCCCTGCAAGCTTTCCTATAATGAAACCTATAAACAGTGTGATGACTGCTGCCACTATACCTGGCAATGCCAGTAGGAAGCCGTTCCAAAGATTGATGAACACTTGTGCAAAGACCTCGTTCAGCACCATTTGTTTTCACCTAATCTTTATTTATTAAGCCTCCATATAAAGTTATGTGGTAAAGTTGGCTAAAGGGAAAATTGAAAAAACACTGGCAGCAGCACTGAAAAAAATCAAGCCAGGTAAAAAAGAAGAAAGGGAGATGGGCGAATTCACAAGGAGGATAATAGCTGTCTCCAAGAAGCATGCAAAGCCCATGCTCTGCGGCTCTGTTGTGAAGGGAACATGGCTTGCTGGAAGGAATGAGATAGACCTTTTCCTTCTTTTCTCTCCTCATCTCAAGAGGAAGCAGCTTCAGAAGAAAGGATTGGATGCTGCAAAGAAGATAATAAAGGACCTCAAGGGCAAGTACAGGATTGCCTATGCCGAGCACCCTTACCTCAGGGGCAAGGTAAAGTTCAAGAGAAAGACATTCGATGTTGACATAGTGCCCTGCTACAACATCAAGAACCCTGCAAAGATAAAGTCAGCAGTTGACCGCACGCCCCATCATGTGCGCTTTGTCAACAGGAACATAGGAAAGAAGACAGATGATGTAAGGTTATTGAAGCAGTTCTGCAAGGCAGCAGGCTGCTATGGTGCAGATGTCAAGACACAGGGCTTTTCAGGATACCTGTGCGAGCTCCTGATCATAAAGCACAAATCATTCCTCAATCTCCTGAAGCAGGCAAGCAAGTGGCATGCAGGAGTTGCAATTGACCTGAAGAGAAAACCAGACAGGCAAAAGCTGGTTGAGAAGTTCCGTTCCCCCCTGATTGTCATTGATCCTGTTGACCCGAACAGGAATGTTGCAGCAGCCGTATCACCTGAGAGCTTCTATAAATTTGTCCTTGCCTGCAACGAGTTCCTCAAACACCCACACTCTAAGAAGTTCATAGTTGAAAAAGGCAGGCCCTATTCCACAAATGAAATATTCAGGGAAATAAAGAAAAGGGGCAGCAGGTTCTACCTCATCCACTTCAAGCGGCCAGATGTTCTGGATGACGTGCTCTGGCCCCAGATGAGGCGCACACTTGTAAGACTAACAGGGCTTTTAGCAGAAGGCGGGTTCAGGGTAATGCGCTCACAGGCATTTGCAGATAACAAGGAATGCCTGCTGGTACTGGAATTAGATGTCTGGAAGGTCCCAAGAACAGTAAAGCACATGGGACCCACAATCTTTTCTGCAAAGCAGAGCAATGCCTTCCTCAAGCACTACAAGGACAAGAAGGTATTTGTTGAAGGAAACAACTGGTTTGTGGAAACACAAAGGAAACACACAGCAGCACTTCTTTTCCTCAACGATTTCTTTTCCCAGAAGTCAAAGGACCTCAAGGCAAAGGGAATACCCAGCAAGCTGGCACCAGAGATAGCAAGCGCAAAAATAGCAAGCGGTGCAGATGCAATAAAGATGATAAGCACCCTTCCTCCTGACTTCATGATATTCTTCCGCAACTACTTCGAGAAGAACCTCAACTTTCTCTCATAGGCAAAGATTTAAGTAATAAAATGAATATTGTAATATTGTATGTTACAATTTAAAAGGAGCGCAGAAACCTTAACAATATTCCTTGAAGCATGCCTGGTGGCTGTCCTAGTGTATGGTATTCTAGTGACACTTGTAGCACCAGGAATCACAGGCTACCTCCTCTCAGGACCTACCATGGAAGAAGTGCACCGCCTTGAAGAAATAGAGCCTGGTGAGGTCCCCCTGATGACATCATGGATACTTCTCATACTCATGATCATACTCCTTGTGGTCATAATCTACATGAAGAAGTTTGCCAAGAAAGAATAAGCATGCTATTTCAGCTTGTACAATCTCTTCTTGTATTTTTCTATATCAAATTTCCATGTCACAGTTTTCGGATTAAATAGCCTGTGATAATTAGACCTAAGATAGTATTTGCGCCAATGATATGATTTTGGGCCCCTAT
Organism: Candidatus Aenigmatarchaeota archaeon; assembly: GCA_046760225.1. GTDB lineage: Archaea > Aenigmatarchaeota > Aenigmatarchaeia > Aenigmatarchaeales > JACQIB01 > JAWABM01. Next base: position 5,015 of record JBHIDR010000005.1, on the reverse strand, counting down.
ACTTCATTGAAGCTTCGAAATCCTCGTAAATTATCTTGTTATCATATGATTTGTCAATATATGGGTGGATTAAGTTGCTTATTATGTTCAAGGTCTCTTTCTTATTGGTGAGAATATAATAAGCTATCTCTTTACTTTTTGGATTCATGGGAGGATATACCACAATTGAAACAGAATGCTTCGAAAGAGCTTCTGAAAGCGGTATTATGTCGTTTTTTCTTTTTAATTTCAAGAACATGTAAAATATGTTGTTTTCATGAGCATAGAAGGGATAATATACTACTCTTATTTGTTGGAAGAATTCATGGAAATTGTCATGAAGCTCCTTCATGGTTTTTTGTATTAGTCTTATTCCACTACCTTTTTTCTTTAATCTCCTGATCTTAGGATCCTTCACATATCCCCAGACCCCGTCTCCTAATTTTCTTCTAAATGAGTTCCAGACCCCGTGTGATGACCTATGTTCCCTGAAATATTCAAGGATTATAGGAATTATTAGAGGATTCTCTTTTACTTCTTTCTCTAACCTATTACTTTTATCACTTTGAAGACAATTTCTTAACAGTCCTGTAAAATAAGAATTGTCGATGTCATAATTTTCTGGAAATTCAACAAGACCATCCCTTTTGAATATCTTATGAAACGGTGAAAAAAAGGCGACAGCTGAATCGAAAATAAAATATTTCTTAAAAATTCCATATTCCGAGGCCTCTGAGCATAATGCTTTAAAATCATTCAGATGGTTAGTCGGTATTAAGTGGGTATTGATTAAGCACCTTTCAAAGTCTTGAAAGTTAATACCGTATATAATTGATAGCCTATAAGGCAATACTTCTAACAATTTTTCATTGAATTCCACCAATGTAAATATAGGAACTAAGCCCAGTGTCCCATATTTCGGATACGGAAAATAATCGAAATGATACTTATGGAGATAATGAAACCACCTTCTGATGGTTCTGTCAGTTATCTTCTTGCCGTGAGAGGAGAGGTATCTCGCTATTTCTATTGAATTCATGTGTTTCTGCTTCTTCGTTAAGAGGTACATGAATTCCAAGAGCTTATTATCATATCTGTTAAGAACCATATTATAAATTATGAAAATATCAATTTAAAAGTTTGGACATTTTCTAAATAAAAGCTTCCAAACATGTTTAAGGATTGATATCGACCATCTATTGTTTATGTTAAAAAACAAATATCTACTGGCTATATTCTCTGTACTGACAATTTCTTTCGTTTTAGTCGGTTCAGGGATAGTATTTGCGTGTGAGGGGGGTGGAACATGGGCTATGTTCCAGCACAACTGGCATCGTAGCGGATTCGCAACGTGCGATATACCAGAGACTGCGCAGCTCATGTGGGAGTATGACGTTGGAGTGGACTTTTCAGCTCCCATATATGACACAGATATCGAGCACACATACGGGACCCTGTTCGTGGCTTCGAATGACGGCTACATATATGCGTTCGACGACATAACACGGGATTTGCTATGGGCGCAATACCTTGGAATTGGTACAAAGTCTACACCACTCTTGGACAACAGCACAGGGCATCTGTACGTAGGTTCTGGAAACAAGCTGTACGCATTAAACAAACTCGATGGGAACATACTATGGAGCTATACTACAGGAGGCGATGTTGAGTCATCACCAGCAACAATACCAGGAAGCGGTATGGTATATTTCGGATCTGGTGACGGAAATGTATACGCCTTGAGTTCAAGCGGCACACTTGAATGGAGCTTTACAACAGGCGGGGCTGTGATATCATCCCCAGTTATACATGAAAGCGGAATGGTATTTGTCGGCTCTTCAGACAGGAAGCTCTATGCACTCAATTCATCAACAGGAGCGCCTTTGTGGGACTTTGAAACAAACGGAGATATAATATCAACTCCCATGGTCAGAGAAAATATCGAAACGGTATTTGTTGGCTCATTAGATGGGCAGCTATATGCATTGAACAGAAACAATGGTAACCTGCTATGGAACTATACAACAGGTGACGTAGTTATATCCTCACCTGCTGTCAACAGGAATACAGGAGTACTCTATATAGGCTCCAATGACAACAAAGTCTATGCATTTAATTCAACAACAGGCGATTTGTTATGGAGTTATATAACAGCAGATGATGTGAAGTCATCACCAGCCATATCAGATGGAAAAGTGATAGTGAACTCAGTTGACGGCCATGTCTATGTGCTGAGCGAAAGCACAGGATCCCTTATCTGGGACTACGAGACAGGCTATACGAGTGAATCGTCCCCAATGGTGGAAAATGACAGGCTGTTTGTAGGAACAAATACTAGCGTATTTGTATTCGGGCATGTGGACAATGTAACAGACATAACAATAGATATAGACCCGGATACAATAAACAAGAAGAGCAAAGGGAAATGGATTACAGCATACATAGAAGTTGATGGCTATGATCCTTCCTGGTTAGACACATCGTCCCTTTTGCTGGAAGGCACAGTTCCCTCAAGTGGTCCTACGAACATAGGAGACCATGATGGCGATGGAATCAAGGACCTGATGGTGAAATTCGACAGAAAAGAGGTCATAGGCATACTGGACACAGGAGAAGCAGTGGAAATAACAATAACAGGGATGGTTGGAGAAACACCATTCGAAGGCAGTGATATAGTTAATGTAATTGGGTGACTTTGTCACCCTTTTTCTTTTTTTAGGGTAAATAAGCAGAAAAAATGTCCATATAGTATTTTATACGCCCCCATTCAATAAAAAAATAGTGTTGACATGGCCTACGATATAGATGACAGCATAAGGTCTCTTTTCAGCAAAGGTTACAAAAAGATAGACATATCCCTGCTCCATATGCTCAATGACTCAATACTCGAAACACAGGCCAATGGCCATGAGATAATATATTTCTCAGGAAAGTTCATAGGAGAAAGAATAGTAAGTAACCATATCAAGAAACATCCCAAGAACAATATTATAGACATACTAAAATATACTCTTAGAAAGTTGAACATAGGTAACATAGCTGGAATAAGGGTCAAAAAGGACATGATAACGCTTGATATTGATGACTGTGTTTTCTACAAGAAAAGAAGAAATAGTAAAAACTGTTATTTTATGCTTGGTATAATAGCAGGAATGGCTACTGAAATAAGTGGGAAGAACTATTTTGGCAAGTTCGTGAGATTCAAAAACAGCAAAAGGAATACGTGCGTATTTGCTGTGAGAAGGAAATAATCACCTCTTTATCTTTTTGAGTACCTTTTGTGCTTCCCTGATTAGCGCGGTTTGCTCTTTTATCCACCTTTCCAGAATTGCTGCTATCTTCTCAGGTTCTACAACAGAATATATCGTTGGTCTATCTTCTATCCGTTTTACAAAGCCCTTCTCAAGTAATTTCTCCAGAAGAGGATAGAGCTGGGTTCTTGTGACACCTGTTTTTCGGGCAAGTTTCGTTACTCTGGTCTGTTTCATCTCAAGAAGCTTGACACATACATCTGCTTCAAGATTCGTTAGTCCTACCACCCGTAAGACCCTTTTAACACGCCTTTGCTTTTTCATGTCTTTACCCCCTGATATCTTATAATATAACATTCAACATTCTTAAATATTGTAATACATTATATTACAATAACATGAACAGAAAAGAATAAATACGTAACGATGGGCCGTAAAAGAAGTAATCATTTACCTTTCTTTGACTTCTTAAGGAAATTCTGCACTTCCTTCACGAGCTTGGTCTGCTCCTTAAGCCATTTCTGCAACATCCTTTCCATTTTTTCAGGCTCCACAACAGCATATACTGCAGGGCTCTTTTCTACCCTTTTCACATAACCTTTCTCTACCATCTTTTCAAGAAGAGGATAAAGCTGCGTACGCGTGACCTTGACCTCCTTTGCGAGCCTTGTAACCCTTGCCCTTTTCATCTCCAGGAGTTTCAGATAGACTCTTGCCTCAAGGTCAGTCAGGCCAAGAACCCTCAGACCCTTGTGTACCCTTTTCATACCAAATCGTCCTTTTAAACAAATATCTATACAATAATATATAAATCTGATTTTTGGGCAAATTAAGGATAATAAAGTGGTAATTTTATATAAACTTCAATTCAAAGGTACAGATATCTCTTTTCTTGTTCTTGCAGTCTGTTTCCTTTCCAACAACATTCCTTTTTAGAGTCCGGGAAAGCATACCAGCCAGAATACCAGCAGAAAAATAGCATCTCCTGTCTTTCCCTGGATCGCACAACGGGCAGTCCTTCACATCAATCAGCAGCCTTCTGCCTTTTCTGACAGCACGTTTGACATGGCCCAGATTGAGCCTTTTCATTAGTTCATTGACTGACGTTATAGCATCATCAACATTCTTTGCTTTAAAATTCCTGCCAAACTCGCTTCCTATGAGCTTGCCGCAGAAATACAGTGTTTCTTCGCCCCTGGTCTGTGTCCCCAGTATTGAGTTGCTCAATGACCTTAAAACCCTCACATCGACCACATTATCTAGATTGCCGTTGTAGAATCTCGTACCATTCACGAGTTCCTTCACATCCCTTTCAATCACTCTCATCCTTGGACAACCCCTAATTGTATGACTCTATATTACAATTAAATTAGCGCATTATAAAGCTTTCGGTGCCGACCCAAACATTTATATGGAACCTTGTAGTAATTTCTATTACAAAATGTAACCCAAAATATTACAAAAAGAGGAAGGAGGATGATGAATAAAAGAATAATAGTAACAATAATATCAGGCCTTCTCCTGATATCAGGTATAGCCATAGCAACGGATGTAACAACTCAAGGAACACCTAGCAATGTTGCACCTACAGTTGAATCAATAAGCTTCCAGAGTTCAACAGTAAATCCAGCTACAAGCTTCTGGGTTTCAGCTATAGTAAATGATGCCAATGGCGCTGGAGACGTTTACAACAGCAACATAAGCTGCTATGCACCTACAGGAACAGAATTTACAGACGGCTGGGACAGCATAAAGTTGGCAAATAGCAGCGTCACATGGACATCT
>JBHIDR010000004.1:0-38723 GCA_046760225.1 Candidatus Aenigmatarchaeota archaeon | reverse complement strand
GGACACCTACATGATGTCATCCCCTGAAAGAATAGAGATGGTAAAGGAATACTATGCAAGGGCGCCTGCCATAGTGCACTCGATCTCACTTCTTCCCAACAGGAAGCAGATATACAGGACAATGAGAACAAGATACATAGCGCCTGCAGTAAGGGCAATAAAGCAGGGCAAGTTCGAACTTGCACTCGAGCTCTACAAGCAGGGAATAAGGTTTGCACGCAGCTTCCTGAGCTAGAAAAGCGTATAAAGTTGAATAACATATTATTCTTATGGGAGACTATCCAGGGCTGAAACTGGTAAAGCCAAAAGTCGGTTTTGACAAGATTTCTGAATGGGCCAGGGAGCATGGCCTGCAAATCAGGGAGCTGCAGTCCAGGTTCGAGAAATGGGGATGGCCAGGAGGATGGCACCCAACAAAGCGCAAGAAGTTCCTCGGGCTGTTCTACATAGGGAAAATACCCGAGCAGCAGAAGATAAGGGAATGGGAGGTGGTAGGGCATAACGAGATTGGCATAATACTTGTGACACCCCTCTATGGAATGGAAAGGTGGCCAAAACAAAGGCAGAAGGCGCTCGAGAGCTTCATAAGGAAGCTGCAGCAGAACAGCAAGGCCCTGTACTATTTCAGGGACTTCAATGGCCTGCACTGGTCATACCTAATGGAAGAGGGCAGGATCCCATGGAAAGATGTCCCAAAGGAATCAATAATAAAGTTCCTTCTTGAGAACAGGTAAGGGTTTAAATCCTTTTCTTTCCTAAAGAACAGTGTTGACAATGGAATACAGCAAGGAGGAAGCGCTGGACAGGCTCGACCTGCTCGAGACACTAAACGAGAACATGTACATTGTGTTCGAACAGATAGAGGCACTGGGAAAGATCATGCCGCGGAACGACCTGAAGGAGATGCTCGAGGGGTTCCAGAAAGAGGCCTATCTTCTGGGAAGGAAGGTTATTGAGGCTTCCAAGGAAACAGAGGACGAGCAGGTAAAGCAAAGAAGCAAGCATGTTCTCCAAGAATACAACAGCCTGAAAAAAAGGCTAGAAGAAATTGCAGAAAGGAACAGCATAGCGCTGTGCACAGACCTCGCGTGCGCATAACATCATTTGCGCTTATCCGCTACTAATTTCAGTTGGGGTCCGGATATGAGGTTCAGCTTTCTGTACATGTTGTCGACCTTGAAGTTCATGTCGTCTATCTGGTACTGTATGTCCGTCATCTTCCCCTTTTCTTTCTCGACATCCTCTCCCAGTTTTACGATTCTCCGGTGGCTGGTATAGCCGGAACCATACTCAGACAGCCTTCCCAGCACGTTCATTATGGCCCTGCTGCCCATAGGCCCGCTATAGAACTCATCAAAGAATTCCCCTGGAGTGATCCCTAATTTATCGCAAAAAACAAGCATCCTGTTCCTGAGCTCCCTCAGGTCGTCTTCCACGCACGAATTTCCATACCTGAACCCGAGCTCGTTATTCCAGTAGTTTCTGCGGATATAATCGAACAGCTTGTCAGCAAGCTCATAGTCCTTCTCGAACTCTTCCCTGTAGGATGGCCTGCTCTTTATTTTCTTTATCTCAGACCCATAACCCCTTATTTTCTTCTTCACTTCCCTTATTTCATTGAACCTTTCCCTGATTTCTTCCATGTAGTTGTTAATCTTGTTCTTCATGGTCTGCCTTTTCTTCAGGCCCTTTTTGTCGCCCTTCCATTTCAGGTAGTGCTCCTCTATCTCGTCCTTGTCCTCGATCAGGCCTTGCAGTGCAATTTTGAGTGCCGGGAGCCTGCATAAGCATGAGTCATATGCACGTTCCACGCATTCATCATATCCTCCCCATACCTCTGTTTCCTCTTCTTTGGTGCACAATGGAACCAATGAGCGGTAAATATGCACCCCTATCATGTCATACACTAGGTTGTAGAAGTCTTTCCTGGGTATTGTCAGTTGCATGTCAAGCAGCGTCATTATATCCTTATGGAAAGAGCCCTCGACCTCGTCGCTGGTCAGCATGACCCTGAACACCTCTTCTGCGCTCTGGCATACAAGTTTCCTTTTTCTGTCCGTGAGACCCTTCATCTTTCTCTTGAGTGCCTTCTTTTTGCCTTTCAGCCTTGCCAGCTCCTTCTCGTCCTTGGCAAGCCTCTTCTCCGCGCTTTTGCGCTCTCTCTTCAGCCTGTCGCGCCTGCTGACTTTATACTTGTCTCTATTGGCCATACAGTATATAGGACAGAAAGAGATTTAACCTTTACCCTAATTAAGTGGTAAATTTAAGGACCGTTTCTTCCCCTGCCCAACAGGGGCTTAATTATATCCTCGTATACTTCTCTTGTAGAAGAATCTATTACTCTTTGGGCAGTATATCCTTCTGGACCATCTCCGCTTCCTCTGTCTCCGCCCTGCCCTTTCTGTGCCTGGTACCTTGCCATGTCAAGATCAAGAGCAAAGTCCTCTTCTTTAGCAGCCTCAGGGCCGAATACCTTGCCTATCTCGAACTCCAGCTTTTCCTCTTTCTTCTTTTGCTTTCTTTTCTGCTTCTGTTCCTGGTACTGCTCAGACATCTAATCACTATAAATTAATTACTAAAAAGTAATATATAAAATTATGTTTTTTACCTTATTCACCGGAACACAGTAGAAATCAATCTAGGTAGCTGTAGTAGTCTCCATACTCCTCTGAAGAAGCCATTTTCAAGAACGGATCTTTCTCCTTATTCTTCTTTCTGGGCCTAAGACCAGCAGCCTCCAGTGCCTCAGTATAGGAGCCGAACCAACTGCTATAGGTAGTTGCAGACGGCATGTCCTTGTCTGTGTTCATGTCCTTTATTGTTGGTGTCTTTCCCATGTCCTTGGCCTTTTTCCGGAGGGCTTTTATGAGTTCGTCCCTTGTATATTTTCCAGAAGCTCTGTTTGGCTTTAGTCCAGCTGCTGCCAGTGCCTTGGCATGTCCACCGAACTTGTAATAATATGTTTTTGGATCTGGCATGGACTTGTCATCCCTTACTTCATTTCTTGTGGGCGCTCTTCCCAGCTTGTCTGCCTTTTCTTTTAGAAAGCCAATAAGCTCTTCCCTTGTGTGCACTGTTGGGGGCCTGCTGAACCTTATGTTTGGCTCCAGGCCAGCTTCTTCCATGGCCTTGTTGTAGGAGCCAAAGGCATTCCTATAGGTTTCTGGATGTGGCATGGAACTGTCCTTCCTTATCTCCCTGTAGGTCGGTGTCCTGCCAAGCTCCTCTGCCTTTTTTTCAGCTTTTCTATGAGCTGCTTCCTGCTGTAGGTCTCTCTTGGCATAAACAATCATTCACCAGCAAAGCATTTGAGCTTTTTGGCTGTGCTGCGCAGGCTCACCTCAGAAACAGCAAGCACCTTTGCTATCTCCTTCTGCTTCTTGTCTGAAGCAAGGTAGATTGCTGCTGCAGCAAGTGTTCTTGGCCCGCAGTACATGCCGTCTGTATTCCTTATCATCTCCAGTGCCTTTGTCTCCATGCTTGCAGGGAGCTTCAGCACAGAGCAGAACCTCGGGATCATTGTCCTTGCATCACTTGGCCTTATCCTGAGCCCCAGCTTCCTGGAGAGCGACACATAGGAGCGCATCGCTTCCCTCGGGTCAACACCCACAATACCTGCTATCTCATGGATTGAGCACGGAATCCCGAGCTCCTTGCAGGAATAGTAAAGGCATGCGCAGCATACTTTCTCTATCTTCCTTCCCTTCACAATCCCCATGGAGCTGGCTTTCTTGCAGATCTCAATTGACCTGTAAAGGCAGAGCCTGGTCAGGCCTAAGGCAGATGCTGTCCTGCGCATGAACTTCAGGGCAAAAGCAAGGTTCCTCTCCCTTGTGGGCTTTCCATAGTGCTCGAACCTGCTCCTGCCAATAGACCTGGGCATAGTAGTTAACCCCTAATAATAAGGTGCGCAGAAAACTTTAAATAGGCGTTGTTTTCCATGTTCAGAAAAATAATTGTATATAGCAAGAAAGAGACAAAGGAGCCATTTTGTTCGCTTTCTGACGATTTTGACTTTGTTTGTTGCCGATTCGGGCATGTCTTTATATTTCACTACGCACATAGTGTAAACGGCTGGTGGTACCAATTAAATGCGATATCTGTAAAAACATGCTCACAGAGAAGAACATTGGGTTTGTGAGCCGGCCACTAAAGGGCAAAAAAGTCCATATTTGCAGGAGATGCCACAACAACAGGAAAAGGAACAGAAACAGGAAGCTCAACAAGTCATGGGTTGTTGTTTGATCAAAGTGCCTATATTATATAGGGCTTTAAGCGCATCTCCTTTTTCCTCTTTTTCTGACTAAGAATAAGCAAAATTCAGGGAATAAAGAAAACAGGACTTTACCTCTTCAAAAGCTTGTGCCTTTTGATGTAAGCCCATATTTTCTTTGTCATCTGAGCTGGCGACAGGGCCTTGTTCCCGACTATTGCAGCAAGCTTTGCATCAGGCTTTATCACTATTCCACCGAAAGGCTTCTTCTTGCCGCCCCTTTTCTTTCTTGAGCTCCTTTTCTTTGCTCTTGTTTTCTTTTTGAATCTTCTGAAAACCATAATATCTTAATGCTGAAACCAGTATATAAAGAAAACTTTATCTGGGCGTAAGAGCTACTTCTTTTATGCTGATTGCATATATCATGCTCGCTGTGCTGATTTCAGGCCTGCTTGGACTTACAGGCGGCTTGCTCCTTCTTTACAGGGAAAAGAGGGCAAGGAAATATTCACCATTCCTTGTGAGCTATGCTGCAGGAGCGCTTTTCTCAGCAGCATTCCTTGGCCTGATTCCTGAGATGGTTGAAATAAATGTTTCCCAGGCAGCCTTTGCCTCAATATTGGGCGGAATAATAATTTTCTTTGTTCTTGAAAGGTTTCTTTCCTGGTACCATCACCACATGGGTAATGCAAGGGTTCCCATATTCAACTATATGATAATAATCGGTGACACTGTGCACAATTTCATTGATGGTGTGATAATTGCAGCAGCATTTATTGCAGACTTTGCCCTGGGTGTGACAACAACACTTGCTGTTCTGCTCCATGAGGTGCCGCAGGAAATAGGTGACTTTGGTGTGCTGCTCCACGGCAGAATGAAGAGGAAGAGCATAATCTTTTATAATGTTCTCTCAGCACTTGTTGCACTTGCAGGAGCAGCAATTGCATACTTTTTCCTCCTGGCAATAGAAGGCGCGCTTCCTTTCTTCATAGGAATTGCAGCAGGAGGTTTCATCTATATTGCAGGAACAGACCTCATACCTGAGACAAGGAAGGAAAGAAAATTAAAGCCATCTATTCTGCATGCTATTATTTTCTTGATTGGAATTCTGACAATCTGGCTGGCTGGCCTGCTTGTCTAGGCCGGCATGCACTGAAGAAAGGGCATGAAGGCGGGCAGTGCTCTGCAATGCCAGGGTCTTCACTGCTTGCCACTATGCTTGTCTTGTGCCTCAGTAGCCCTATGAAGTCCTTCCTGAGCTCAGCTGTTATGAGGTGAGGCTTTTTCTTTACAGAAGGAATCGGCAGATGGGGATGGAAGTTCGGATAGACTATGCAGCCGATATTAACAGGCTCTGTGTGCTCTGCCTCATATGCAAGTGCATACCCTGTTGTGGTCAGTAAGTGAAAGCTGTGCGACCTTCCTGTCTTCAGGTCGAATATAACAGCCTGCGGAACCCTCAGTGCATCTATGCTCAGCTGGCTGCTCAGGCCTATCTTGCTTCCGTCCAGCTTCTGCTCAACAGCAAGCGGAATTGCCTTTGCAACAAGGCTGTCCCTGTTAATGCTCGGGAACTTGCTCATCACCAGGTCAACATTTGCAGCTATCTGCATTGACTCAAAGTTCCAGAGCTTGAGCATGTTGTACTTTATCATTGCAATCTTTTCCTCGCTCATTCCTGCTTTCTGTATGTCCTTTCTTGAGCCGTCAACCAGTTCAAGTATTTTCCTCTTTCCAACACCAAGCATGTGGTTAAGGAGGTTGAAGTTCGATGATATCCCGTTCCTGTAAACATATTCCTTTGCAGTTGGCACTATCTCGGCAAGCGCCTCATGGTAGAGCCTTCCCTCGACAAGCGGTGCAGTAGGCGGAGGTTTCACACCTTCCACATACCTGAGGTAAACATCCCTGGATGTTGGGCAGTACTTGCCTGCAACAATCCATATTGGCAGGCTTACATCATCGTGCAATGGTTCCATGTTCCAGCCTCTAAGCTCATCAGGTATGTCAAGCACCTGCGCCTTCCTCAGGTGGTGGCCGAGAAACGTGTCAACAGACTCCCCGAAAACATAATACATAGGGAAAATATCACATCCCAGAAATATATTGTTTTACCCATATTCAATATTCTTCAGGTAGCCCTTTTTCTTGAGCCACTGGGCCTGTGTCCTTGTGTATTTCCACTCAATGTCTGCTCTTTCATTGCTCTGTACTTTCCAGGGCTTTACCATCACAAGATCACCCATCCTTACCCACAGCCTTCTCCTCATCCTTCCAGGTATCCTGCATATCCTTGTGAAGCCATCAGAACATTCAACCCTTATCCTGCTCGCACCAAGCATCTCAATAACAATACCAAGCACTTCGCCTTCCTTTGGTATCCTTGTCCTTGCTATTTCCTCTTCTGGTGTGGGTCTTGGTCTTTTGAACGCCATGAAATCACTTTGATTAGGCAGATATAAATAGCTTTGTAGAATTCAGTACTTCCTGAACAAATGGCTTATGTCATTTATCCTGAAAGCCCTTCCTTTCATTCCCTTTTCAATTTCAAAGACAGAGACACTTGCACTGTGCAGCCTAAAATATTTCTTTTCTGGTGACGGCAGACTCATGACTTTCAGTATCAGGGACTTCAGGACCTCCTTGTGGCTCAGTACCAATACGTGCTCTTTTTTGTAATGTCTTTTCAGAAATTCAAAGAAGTTTCTTGTCCTTTTCTCCAGTTCAGGCTCGGTCTCCTTTTCTCCAGCCTCGAGAAACTTGTAGCCTGTGCCCACCTCTGCAGGTACGCCATGCTGCCTGAGTTTCTTTGTAAATATGAGCGGAACATCATTCAGAAAGGGCTTGATGTGCTTGTAGGTTTGCTTGGCCCTCATATTGGTACTGCAATACACAATGTCAATCCTTTTGTTCTTGAAAAAGGGGCCCAATCGCTTTGCCTGCTCTATGCCGATCTTGTTCAGCCTGTCGTATTTCCTTCCAGAACCCCCCTGTGCACTCACCACAAAATAAAGTCGCATAATAAGTCTTGTGCCAGCTTTTTATAAGTGTGTTCCATAAATAGTGCCATGGAAAAAAGAAAAGTCTGCTTCAGGAACAACAAAGGCCAGAAGCTCGGAGGATATCTCTACATACCTGATGGCAAAGGTCCCTTCCCTACAGTCATTATTTGTCATGGGTTATCAACCTCAAAGGAAGCACATAATGTCACTCAAGTTGCACCATTACTGGTTCCTAACGGTTTTTTAGTTTTTGCTTTTGACTTTCATGGGCATGGAGAAAGTGAAGGCGAATTTGAAGATGTAACAATCACACAAGGAATTGATGATTTAAATTGCGCTATTGAATACATAATTGAACAACCATTGGTTGACATATCTAGAATTGGATTATTTGGAGCAAGTTTTGGCGGCATTATATCTATTTACATAACTGCTCGTGACAAAAGAATTAAAGTACTTTCACTTCGAGCACCGCTTATTGACTATAAGAAATCCCTGGAAAATAGAAAAGAAATATTTGATAGTTGGAAGGAAAAGGGGTATAGAATATATGAGAGTTGGAGCGGCCCAAAAAAACTTAATTACTCTTATGCCCTGGATGCCATGAAATACAATGAGTTAGTAGATGCTGAAAAAATAAAGGTACCAACGCTCATGGTGGTTGGTACTGAAGACAGTATTGTGGTACCAGAACTAGCAGAAAAGTTTCATCAAGCACTTGTTTGTGAAAAGAAAATGATTTGGCTTAAGGGAGAGAAACATAATTGGAGTGCTGAAGCAAAGAAAAAAGGCTTCAACGAAATAGCCAACTGGTTCAAGAAATATCTTTAGAAGAATCGCTGCTCTTTATTGTATCTAGAATTAAGTCAGCAACATCAATATGCGTCCCATATATTTCCGGCTGATATATGGTGTTTGTTAAGTAAAGATTAGAATCGTATTTTTTCCATACTCTCCTTATTCCTTCTAGAAGAACACCATGAGTAATTAGCGCTGCAATCTCCTTTGCACCACATTCCTTGCACTTATCATAAGCAGTTTCCATTGTCCCACCAGTTTCTAAAATATCATCGACTATCCCCACAGTTTTGCCTTTTATTCTAGGTTTAACATGCTCAGGAACCATTATCTCAACAGTATGAGAATCAATTCTGACTTTTTCTAAGTATAATTCAATACCGCATCTTCGTGCTGATCCTTTGTCAGGAGCAACATATTCAAATGGTCCAGAAAAAAACTCTTCAAATTCCTTTTTCAACAAAGGAAATGCAGAAATATTGGTTATTGGATGCTTCTTCACCCAGTCTCTTCCTCCAAAGTGGGCATCAATAACATAGATATTATCGACATTTGAGGTATTTGTCAGGTCCTTTATAATTTCCATGGCTGCATTTACTTCACCATTCCTGAACACATTGTCCTGCATTCCGTACGGATAATATGTGAAGAACAACTCTATTGGATAGGCACTTGACTTACTAATGATTTTGGAGAGCCATTGCAGCTCCACAAGACCATCGTTCGGTCTTGGTGCACCAGAATGGAGCATGACTACCCTATCAGCCTCAGATAGTTCATTGATAGTTGAAAATCTAGTATAGACCTCACCATCAGGAAAATATCTTTTTCCGTCCTTGTTCTTGTCAGGAAATATGACATCTACGCCCTCCTTGTCCAAGAACATCTTTCCAATGTGCTCTGCATATGTTGTTGGTATGAGTTTTATTGTCATATTTTTTATTGGACAGAAAAGGATTTAAACCCTTCAAATTCTCACAGAATAAATATTTCTATATACATCCCTGCCGTCCTTCCTTGTTACGAGCGTGTAGCTCTGCTTTACATCTGCCTTGTATTTTTCCTTGAGCTTCTGCACAACCTTCTTGGTTGCCTTCTTGCTGCCAACAAAGAAATCCGTGCCTTCCTTCTTTGGTTCCACTCTGAAGAATGCCATCCTGTCCCTCTCCTTTATCTTGTAAAGTTCGTCTGCAACAAAGTTGTTGACTTCACCAAATCGTATTCTTGATTCAGGGGTCTTCCATCTTATCTGTATTATTGCCTCATAGTATCCGCCAAGCTCCCTTGAGCAAACAGGGCAAACAATAACATTGAAGTGGACAACAACCTCGTGCCTCTCCATCTTGACCTTGTCGCTTCCCTTTGGATAACCACCTATCTCAATAACAAACTTCTTGTTCTCCTTTACCTTGAACTCCATTACCTTTCCTTTTACCTTTGCCTTTTTCAGGAGCAGCTTTGGCTCCCATCTCATCCACCTGTTTTCTATCTTCACCATGTCGCACTTGCTGCACCTTGTTATCTCTATTCTTTTTGGGAATGCAACAATCTCCTGCTTTTCAGCAAAGCAGTCACTGCACATACCGTCTATGAGTTCCTCTGTTCTTTTTCCGCAAACAAAGCAGAACTTTCCCTTTGGCATGAAAAGAATTAGAGCAAGCACTTCTTAAATCCTTTTGCATTGGAAAAGGGGAAGTCTAGTACTCCCCCATTCCAGCCATTCCGCCCATTCCAGGTGGCATGCCAGGCGGCATTCCGCCAGGACCTGCAGGCCCCTTGTTCAGTTTCCCAGCTGCAATCACATCATCTATCCTCAATACCATCTCTGTTGCCTCAGCAGCTGACTTGATTGCCTGGGTCTTTATCTTGAGCGGCTCAATAACGCCTATTTCCTTCATGTCAATTATCTTTCCTGTTGCAACATCCACTCCTGCTGTTGTATTCCCTGCATCATGCGCTGACCTGAGCGCAACTATTATGTCAATCGGGTCTAGGCCAGCATTCTCTGCAAGCGTCCTTGGCACAACCTCCATTGCCTCAGAGAAAGCAAGTATTGCCAGCTGTTCCCTTCCTGAGTACTGCTGTGCAAATGTCCTGAGCCCTTTTGCAACTGCTTCTTCAGGTGCTCCTCCTCCTGCAACCACTTTTCCTATTTCAAGTGAAGCAGCCACACCTCCTAGTGCATCTTCCATTGCCCTATATATCTCCTCGACAACATGCTCTGTTCCGCCCCTTATCAGCACAGAAACTGCCTTTGGGTTCACGCACTCCCTTACGAATATCATTTCCTCTCCTGCTATTTTCTTTTCCTCAACCATGCCTGCCCTTCCAAGGTCTGCCTCGCTTATGTCACTCAGGTTCGAAACAAGCCTTGCACCTGTGGCTTTTGCAAGCTTTTCCATATCAGACTTCTTCACCCTTCGCGCTGCCATTATTCCTCTTTTTGAAAGGTAGTGCTGCGCCACGTCCTCAATACCTTTCTGGCAGAACAGCACATTGCACCCTGAATTGGCTATCTTGTCCACCATGTCCTTCAGCATCTTTTCCTGCTGGCCAAGGAACTTCTCCATCTGCTCAGGGCTTGTTATCTGTATCTGGGCATCTATTTCAGTCTTCTCTATCTCAAGCGAGGCATCCACAAGGGCTATCCTTGCTTCCTTCATCCTGTTCGGCATGCCTGAATGAACAACCTCCTTGTCTATTATCACGCCCTTTATGAGCTCAGTGTCCTCAACGCTGCCTCCCTGCTTCTTCTCGACCTTGACATTGCCAATATCTATTCCGTCCTCAGAGTGTATGAGCCTTATTGCCTCAACAGCTATGTTTGCAAGGTGTTCGCTTGCCTTTTCAGCTGACTTGCCTGTCATTGCTGTTATTGCAATCTTTTTCAGTGTTTCTGTGTCACCAACACCCACGTTCATGGAAATATCCCTGAGTATTTCAAGTGCTTTTTCCTTTGCTTCCTTGAACCCCCTTGTTATCACACTGGAATGTATGTTCTGCTCTATCAGGCCCTCTGCCTTCTTCAGGAGATCACCTGCAAGTATTGTTGCGGTTGTTGTGCCGTCACCAACCTCCTCGTTCTGTGTCTTCGCAACCTCAACAATCATCTTTGCTGCAGGATGCTCTATGTGCATTTCCTCAAGAATTGTCACGCCATCGTTTGTTATAACAATATCACCCATAGAGTCCACGAGCATCTTGTCCATTCCCTTCGGGCCCAGAGTTGTCCTTACTGCATCAGCAACCGCCTTTGCAGCTGCTATGTTGGTCAGCTGGGCGTTCTTTCCCAGTGTCCTCATAGCGCCTTCTGGCAGAACAATTATGGGCTGCTGCCCTGTTTGCGTACCATTAGCCATATTATCATCCCCCTTGTACAGAAATATGTGCATGCAAGTATATTTAAAACTATGCCCCCAGAATTTAAGCATTCAGGATAAATTATAAGTATGGTAAGGTTTCTTGAGGGCTATGAGGCAGCAGTGGAGATATTTTCAGGGTTTAATCCATGCTTTCAGGGCAGGTCAAGGAAGGGCAAGGACATAAGGGCAAGGGTATATCATCCAAAATCCAGAGCGAATATAGAAATAAGCCTGGAATCCCTTTCAAGGTTCGAGGCAGAGCAGATAATATCCAAGTACACGAAGCATTACAACTATCATGACAGGCTGTTTTTCTTCAAGGAAGAGCTGCTTGCATACTCTGCTATCTTGGAACTTTTGGAAGCAAACAGGGTAAAGGAAGCTGACTGTTATGAGGAACTAAGGGACCTGCACGAGCTCAGGTGGATTGACGCCTGATTATTTCCTTCTGTACCTGTTCACCATGCTCCTGAGACGCCTCCTTTTGACAGGAGAAATTTTCTCCATTATCCCGTGTTCAAGCCCGGCCTTGCCCCCGTCATTCATGTGGTCAAGGTACCATGTCATGTACCTGAACTCTTCCTCTTCTATGCCGCTTGTCTTTGCTTCCTTGAGCAGCCCGGAATAGGCCTTCTCATTGCCTTTGGAATCCTCGTATTCCTTCAGAAGTGTCCTGGCTTGTTCCTCATTGATTGGCATGAATCCTAATAGAACCTAAACTTTAAACCGTTTACCCAATCAGGTTCCTTGCGCCCTTCAGGTCATTGACCTTGAAGGCTATCTCTGTCACGCCCTTCTCCCTGTTCAGGAGGAACACAGACTCTATGTCTATGTTCAGGTTTGACAGCCCCCTTGCCAGCCTGGCCAGCTCACCTGGCTCGTCCTTGAGCCTCACAGGGATTATCTCATACTCTGAGAACTCGAATCCCGCTTCCTTGAGCACAGCCCTTGTTGTGAGCTCGTCGTTCGTGATGAACTTTATAACTCCCCTGTCCTCCCTGAGCTCTGTTGCAATTGCCTTTATGTTTATCCCCCTTCCTGAAAGCACCTCGCAGACCAGGGCAAGCGCGCCGATCCTGTTCTCAATCCTTACCTCGAACTGCCTCATGCCATCTGACCCAGCACCTTTGTCGCACCAACCAGGTCACTTACTTCCAGGGCAATCTCAGTCTCCTTCCTCTCAGGGTTCCTGCCCAGAATATACACGCTGTTTATGTTTATTTTGTGATTGGCAAGGAGCCTTGTTATCTTTGCAAGCTCTCCTGGCCTGTCAATAAGCCTTAACGAAATAACATCACTCTCGATGAAGAATACCCTTGATTTTTGCAGGGTTCTCCTTGTGGTGTTCTCGTCCTCTGTCACAATCCTTACCCTGCCGTTGCCGTCAGTTGCAATTGCCTTTATGTTTATGGCATTTGAAGCTATCATTTCACAGAGGTTGGCAAGCGCGCCGACCTCGCCCCCGGCTTCTATGTCAAACTGTTTTAATCTTCCTCCAACAGCCCTTTTCATTTACAGCACCTCCTAGAATTACTTTAACATAGAATATTTCTCAGCTATCTATTTATACTTTCTGCTTTTCTTGGCTATCTTAAATAGGCGCCTACTACTCATCTCACCGAGTTCTTTTCTCTGCACTATGGGTATTTCAGAGTCCCTGTCCTTTATGTCCTCTGTTATCACAACAGCAGGCTTCTGGGCCACCCCTATGAACCCCTTCAGCTCCTCTGTCCTTTTCTTCAGCCTCTTCTTGTCTGCCTCCACGTCTGACACGAGCAGCGCCTCCTTTTTCGCAACAATGTCAACAGGTGCCTGCTTCACAAAGTCTATGCTGAACCCGAGCTTTTCCAGGTCACCGCCCACCTTTTTCTCAAGCATGTCACCTGGTTTGCCCTGCCCACCAACTCCAATCTTTGAAATATCAATATTTTTTATTATTTTTTTCTCAAGCACGTCCTCAATCCTTTGCGCTATTGAGAGCAGCATCTTCAGGTTCCTTGCCTCATGCTCGTATATTGCCTTCTTGCTTATGCCAACCATTTCAGCAAGCTCCATCTGCGTGAGCCCCCTGCTCTTCCTCATTTCCCTTAGAGTGTCCCTATTAATCGACACAAACAGCCCTCCCCTCTTCCTGTATATCCTTGGGAATATGCCCTCCTTCAGGAACAATCGGAATGTCTCGAAGCAGACAGCAGCAATGCCAAACCTCTCATAAACTATGCCTTCCTGGAGATTCTCCCTTGTGGTGTTCTCTCCTATGAGGAACATGGTTGCAGCCATGTTCTTTGCCAGTATGCTGAGGTTCCTTGCCTGCTCCTCGGAAAACGAGTCAATGTTCTGCAGTACCTTCAGGAAAAGCAGCCTGTGTTTTTTGGCTGCAATGTCAAAGCAGCCCCTGTACCTGCACGTGACATATCCCTCGTCCTGCAGTATTCTTTCTGTCCTGTCCAGAAGACCATGCTTAAGCATATTTTTAAATTACTGTGCGTAACAATAAAAATAGCATGGGCGAGGATAAGGGCGGGTAGTTCGTGCGAACGGACCCGCAAAGCTCAGCCAGGAAACCCAAGCGTTTGGCAATTAGAGCGCTAAGCACTGCGTGCAAGTCTTATAAGGCACTGGCTGGAAAAGCTAGTGGCGAGGCCAACTAGTGAACCGGTCTGGAATCCAAACCGGTCTAGAAGTCGTGAGTTCAAATCTCATCCCGCCCACCATTTTCTTTATTAACCCCCTCAAAGCAAATTCTATTATGGTAAGCTGCAAGAGTTGCGGTATGCCAATGAAGACCGCCAAGCAGCACGGCGGGGGGAATGAGAAGAATGTTTACTGCATTTACTGCACTGATACAAAAGGAAAGCTGAAGTCAAGGGCAGCAGTAAAGGAAGGAATGGTTGTTTTCTTCATGAAGGCAAAGAAAATGGACAAGAAAGCGGCAACCAGATTTGTAAATGCATACATGAGAAGGATGCCTGCCTGGAAGCCAGTAAAGAAGAAGCCAGTGAAGAAACCAAAAAAGAAAAAGTGAATCATTTCCTTGAAATGAATTTATTCTCCCTGATATAGTACCTAAGCTTCAGGTCGCTTCCCTTTGAAAGTCCTATTCTTGTTGTTGTTACTATCTTGGGCCTTTCCTTTGAGTCCTCGATATATAGCCTTCCCCTTGTCAGGTCCTTTCCGCTGTGTTTGCCTGTTATTCTGAATGCCTTTGTAAGCCTTCCCGGTCCACTGGTGTTCTTCACGTTTGCAATAGGCTCTATTGCCCTTATGAGAACAGCTCCTGCCTTTCCTTCTTTTTCAGTAACAGCATTCAGCATCCAGTGATTTCCGTAAGTAAAGTAAACAAATGCATGGCCTGCAGACCCGAGCAGCACCTTTGGGGCAGATTTAACATTCCTACATCCTTTTGAACCAGGATCATTTTTTCCAAGATACGCTTCTGTCTCAACTATCTTCCCCCTCTTCCTTCCATGAACGAGTATCTTGCCCAGCAGCTCTTTCGCCACCTTCTTTGTATTTCTTTCATAGAATTTCTTTCCAAGAATTCCCATAGAAATTACCCGTGGTATGCTGTTTCCACTTCAGCTTCCTTGTGGGCCTTCCAGCCCTTTGAGATACTATGGAACGTGTCAACAAAGAACCTCTTGTTCGTTTCCCAGAATTCCTTTGCATCTATCACCCATTCAACACATTCCTTTTCAGAAGGGCTTACGTTTATTGCACTGGACCTCCAGAGCAATGACTGTATCTTCTTGTAGAGCTCGAACATCTTTTCCTTCTGCTTCCGCGCGAGCATCCTCCTTTCAAAATAGCAGCAGAAGTTCTCAGCACCAGAGAGTATGGGCTCTATTTTCCCGTTGACGCTCTCCAGCTTCTCCACCATGGTGTTCTTGACCTGCTCTATTGCAGCTCCGTCCTCCTCTATCTTGACAGTGAAGTTCTTCCTGAGCCATGCCCAGTCAG
The DNA here is from genome assembly GCA_046760225.1 of Candidatus Aenigmatarchaeota archaeon. GTDB lineage: Archaea > Aenigmatarchaeota > Aenigmatarchaeia > Aenigmatarchaeales > JACQIB01 > JAWABM01. The sequence goes on along the minus strand of JBHIDR010000004.1, from coordinate 23,388 downwards.
GGAGCTTCTTGTATTTCTTCTTGAGCCTGCTGTATTCCCTGTTTATTGCCATAATAAGAGTTATAAGGAAAACTTAATAAACTTTCTTTATTAACTTTCATGCACGGGCTGGTGGTCTAGTGGTAAAGCTTCTTCAGGAGCTTCACCAAATGACACTACCCTGACACGGTAGGGATCGGGAGTTCGATTCTCCCCCGGCCCACCATGTGGTTTTTATGGGGAAGGACAGGAGAATAATAGAAAAATGGTGGGATGAATCTTCCCAATATTTTCAAAAGGATGCCAAAATACCTACAAGCTCTGTTCATTGGGGAGTGCATGCACCAAATGAAGGCAAATTAAGGCTGCTTGGCAATGTCAAGGGCAAAAAAATAATTGAAGTTGGATGTGGCGGCGGTCAAAATTCAATAGCCCTAGCAAAGAGGGGAGCAATATGCACAGGAATAGATGTATCTAAAGAGCAGCTGAAATATGCAGAAAATCTGGCTAAAAAGGAAAAGGTGAAAGTCAGGTTTGTGAAGGGCGATTTTCAAAATTTGACGAGATTCAAATCCAACAGTTTCGATATGGCTGTCTCGGCATGGGCTTTCCAATATTCTCCGAACCTTAAAAAGCTATTCAGGGGGGTCTACAGGATAGTCAAGAAAAAGGGGCTGTTTGTGTTCAGCATGCCCCATCCTTTTCATGACTTGATAAACATTAAGACGCACAGGATTGAGAAGAGCTATTTTAAGACAGGCAGATATGAAGAAATTGAGGTTTGGCCTGACGGCAAGAAACACAAATTTGTCGGATATCATGTAAAAGTAAGCGACATCTACAATGCTTTGATTGGAGCTGGATTTTTTGTTGAAAAAATTATTGAGCCCTTATGGTTGGAGCAAAAGGGGCTGGAAGAATATTATCCCAAGGATTTATCGAGAAAGATTGGACCAACAATAATCTTCAGGGCGAGAAAATGAGCGATTTTATCGAGATCAATGCAGACTTGCATTTGCATGGCCTGTATTCTGGAGCTGTATCAGATAAGATGGTGCCCCGAGTTATCGGGGAACAGGCACCACTTAAAGGCCTTCACCTTGTTGGTACGGCTGACATACTGAACGAACGCTGGATAAGACTGGTAAAAGAACAGCTGAAGCAAACAGCAGATGATGTTCTTGAGCATCCTAATGGAACAAAGTTTTTATTACAAACAGAGATAGAGGACAACAACAGGGTGCATCATATCATTTTGTTCCCAAGCTTCAGTAAGGTGTACGAGCTTAGAGAGAAGTTTAAAAATTATTGTAAGAACTTGGACATGGATGGCAGGCCAAAAATACACTTAAACGGAGAGCAGGTAGCAGAAATATGCAACGAAGCTGGCTGCCTTATCGGGTTTGCCCATGCCTTTACTCCTTATTTTGGCTTGTATGCAAAGTTTGATTCTTACAAGGGTTGTTACGGAGACCAGTGGAAGAGAATACATTTCGTGGAGCTGGGCCTCTCAGCAGATACCAATATGGCTGACAGAATAGCTGAGTTGCATAACCTATCATTCCTTACAAACAGTGATGCCCATAGTCCATGGCCAAACAAAATGGGAAGAGAATTTAACAGGCTCCAGATAAAGGGAATCAGTTTCGAGGAAATAAGGAAGGCACTGAAGAGAGAAGGTGGTAGGAGATGTATCCTGAACGTGGGCTTCAATCCGCTGGAGGGCAAGTACCATAAAACAAGATGCACTGGCTGTTTGTTATTTTTCAAACCAAAGGAAGCTGCCAGATTTGGTTGGAGATGCCCCAATTGTAAGAGAGCGATTAAGAAAGGGGTTGATTTCAGGATAGAGGAGCTTGCTAGCTTTGAAGAAGATAGGCACCCTTCCCATAGACCAAAATACGTCCATATAATCCCTCTTTCAGAAATAATAGCAAAAGCCCTGAATATAACAAATGTCTGGTCTGTCAAGGTTCAAGATTTATGGAGGCAGCTTGTCGACAGCTTTGGAAGCGAAATAAAGGTACTGATTGAGGTTCCTATTGAGGATATAGCAAAAATAGACCAAGGGACAAGCGAGCTGATATCTGCTTTCAGGAATGGGAAGTTCAGATATATACCTGGTGGTGCAGGCGTATATGGTATACCGATTCCACCAGGCAAGAAGCTAGAAATTAAATATTACGAACACAAGCAAAAGAACCTTTCAGAATATTAAGTTCTGATTATCTTCCTGTGATGCTCACTGTTGTGCTGGCCTCTATCATGTATCCATAGTATGCCTTTATTGTGACAGGATGGAGCTGCTTTGCAACAGGCTTGTCGATTACTTCCACATCACATATTGCAGTTGCCCTTCCCCGAATCAGTTCAATGTCCTTGTAGCATCCTGGATCTGTTACATTGAGTCCTGTTGGAAGCACAATATCAAGGTTGACAATGTCCCTTTCTGTTTCTTCCAGCTCAAGATTGCCAGAGTTTACAGTGTTGTTCATATAGACCTGTCCCTCACCAGTGTTTGTTACAACTATTGAAAGGCTGAACTCCTCTCCAGCAAATTCTATTGCTGGCGGGTTGGGCATAACAGCAACGCTTATTGCAACAGGACCAACACTTGATGTAAAGCTGGCTGTTTCAACTATGTCCTCCCCATAGGGATATACAGGGATAACACCGCTTGCAGTCGTGGTATAGTCATAATAAACCCTTCCTATAATTGTGTCATACCTTACCTGGCCGCGGGGAAGTCCTGGCGAGGTTGCCCTCCACCTGAACTGGTATATGTCAGCAGGCCTTCCTGTTGCAGGGTCAGCGTTCTTCAGGTCCTTTGGATAGGCAAGCGTAACTGCCTTTTCAAGGCTCCAGTCAGTTGGTATTATCAGGTGCGCGGCTCCCCATTCCTGGCTTACAACATCCTCTCCCTTGTTCTCGACCTCCAGCTGGAGTGTTGTTGACTGGCCGCTCCTCAAATCTCCTACAGAAGAGGAAAAGCATGTTATTGAAAGCCCGTTTACCATAGAAGTTGCACATTCGATTTCTTGATCTACAGGTGGCTGCCCAAAGCATCCAGATATCAATACTACAAAAACAACCACTGCAAGCAGATATTTGCTCATTTCACTCCCTCTCTATTCATAATTGTTTGATGTTCATATTTAAATCTATTTTCACAGGCAGTCCATGCAAAAACGTGCAACAATGCTTATAAATATGATGAGGGCCAGGAAGGCCACCCAGTAGCGCCTTTCCTTGAACACCTTTTCAGAGGTATATATCACAAACCCTGTCCAGACAAGGAAAAAGAAGGCCATGGGAACAATCGGCCTGTACACAAGCTGGAACATGTCCTGCCCGAGCATCCAGAGCCCCCATTCAAGCCCGCTCCAGGAAGCCAGCACGAATGCAAGAGATGCAACATACAGCTCCTTGCTTTTCTTGTCAATTGAGTAGACCATGAGTATGGCTGCCATCATGCCTGCAAGGAGCGACCATGTGAAGCCAGCCATTTCAATTCCCATTTTCACAACCTCAGTATGCTTACTGTGAACTCATTGTCCAGGCTATAGCCATAGAGAGCCTCTATGAACATTGTCCTTGTGTCAATTACCTGCTCGGCCAGCGTGTTGAACTCGCATGTGGAGCGCACAGCCTTTTTGTTGAAGAACTTCTTTTCCTTGTCAAGCACAAGCATGTTATCTTCCATTTTATAGTCATCGCATGTAATGAACTCCAGGTTGCCGGGCACCTCTATCTTAACATCGCCTGGCCCGAGCTCGCTTATTATGCCTGTTCCATCATCATAGTAATCAATATACATCCTTACTTCAGCTTCCTCTATCAATGGCTGGTCATGGGAAAAGGAGATCTCCATCCTGAGCGGGTTCGTGCTGCTGTAAGTGTACACAGGTATGTCCTTTCTTGTGCCCCTGTTCTCCCTTTCCATCCACTCGAACTCATCAAGCACAACAATGTTCTGGCTCATTGTCATGTTCGATGTATAAGTTGTCTTGAACCTAACCTTGCAGCTGTTAACCTGGGTTTCCTTCAGTGTATATTTTATCTCGTATGTCTTTGTCCTGTTCGCCCTTATTGAGTCCTCATGGAAGGAGTCATCGCCAACAGGAATGAAGAGCTCCCCGCACCTGTCATAGACAAAGAAATCAAAATCAGAAATATCAATGCTCGGTGTTGCAAGGATGTGCCATGTGAAGTTCCTGTTCGGTCTTGCAAACTCAGGTACCTCTGCCCTTATGTGGATGTCCTCTACTCCTCCTGCAACAACATCTATCCTGAGAATCTGTTTTATGACATCTCCCTCCTCCTGCCCAACACAGCCACTGGCTAAAAGAACAAAAACAGCCACCAGAACCAAAATTTTGCTTTTCATATGAATCATGGTATTATGTCGACACTTATCTCCTTGTATATTACGTAAGTGTAGTCCATTCTTCCTGTTATGAAGAATGTCCTTTCCTCAAGCACACTGGGTGCTGTGAACTTGCACCTGTATTTTGATGTGCTCCCCCTTATGAGCGGAAGTGGTTCCTTGTTCCTGTACACTCTTTTCCCATTCTCCACATTCCCGACAAACTCAATACTGCATCCCTCTTCCACAGGTATGAATTCTTCTGGAACAGTTACCTCAAGTGTGTCAACAGGTATGCTGATGTAGTTTCCTTCCCCCACGTCTTCTACCTTGACATCGAATATCAGGCTGTCTCCTTCCCTTACAGGAAGACTTACTGCGTGCTCGAACTTTATCTGGATAGGGCCTGCTCCGATTGTCTGCGTAGGGCTAAAGCTGACAGTCTCGCCTGCCTTCTGCAGCTGCTTCAGCCTTGCCTCTGAAATAACAGAAGTGTCTATTGTTGTTACTGCAAAGCTGTCGTACATTACATTATACTTGAAGTCGCACCTCGACCTTATTCCTGCAATTTCTGCCTGCGAAGGCGCTTTTGCGCCTATTTCAACCAGTCTCTCTGCTCCTGAAGGGACCCTGCTCTCTGAAAGAAGCGTATAGAATGTCTCTTCCCCAACACCTGCACCGCCAACAGAAGTCACCTTGCATGCAGCTGGTCCCCAGTCATAAAGTGTTATCAGCACATTGTTCGCGTCCTCTGTCTCATGCACGTTCTGTGCAATAAAGCTGACATCAAAGCTGCTCCCTGCTGTCACAGGACTTGGAAGCACCTTCTCGTCCTTAACTATGATTATGTTCTCGCCGTATGTTATGGTGTCCTCCTGTCCCACACAGCCAGCTATGATTACAGCAAAAACAACCACTGCGAGCAGTTTCTTCATCCATTCACCTTGAAATTATTTGGTTTTTCAATATAAAATACTACTGTATTGGCACATCCTCAATTTTGAGCTGTATATCATCCCTTCTTTCATATGTATAGTCTGCGCTTGCTGTGTAAAGCAGGTCTTTCACAGGTATGTTTGCATCAAGCTTGAACTTATAGCTGAATGTGTACAGTGCTTCGCTTTCAGGGTTCAGGTCTGAGCCAAGCTCGCATTCAAGGACGACCTCGTCTGTCCTTTCAGACCAGTCACAACCCTCCATCCTTGTTGCTGACACCTTTGTCGGTTTCTCTACCATTGTTATTCCTGGTGATTTGGGTATGCGAAGTGTTATCTTTGCACCGTCTTTCAAAACAACACCAGTTCCAGTGTTTGATACTCCCACGCTTGCCAGTGTGCTTTCATCGTCCCTCAGGGGCTGCCTGATGGTGTGTATTGACAGCTGCAGGGGACCTCCTGAATATATTGATTTTAGTCCGATTTTGGGATCCTGCCATGCGCTCCTGAATTCCTTGTTCAGCAGCTTTCTTATGAAGAGCTCCTTGTTCATTACTTCCACATCAAGTGAAGCATTGACTGTGTAGTCAAATTCATAAACAAAAGGCACCTTCACAAACCAGCCTGCTTTCTTGTAAACAATCCAGCAATTATCTCCATCTGTGCCACAGTCATATGTCTCGCCTGTAGTGATATCAAATCTGCTCTTGCCCTTGCATGCATCTTCTGCCTTGCATGTTGCATCAACAACATATGCATATGTGTCCCTTTCATGACATGCGCACGAGCTTATGTCATCTGACCATCTGTCATATTTGGGAGATCTGCCACATTTGAACTGCATCATCTTTATGTCCTCTGGGTAGCTTGGCCTGAACCATTCGCACTCATTGCTTTGTGACCTGTCAGAAGCTGTGCACTCAGTGAAAATGCAGTTATCATTTACAAGTGTTACCTCGTCCCTGTGGGGATCAGCCATGCTGAACTTTGTCGGGTCCTGTTCAACAGGCTTTTCAAGCTTAACCTTGACCCTGTTTGCTGTGAACTCTCCCCTGTTCTCCAGTTCCACATAACCTACAAGTGGTGTTGCGGGATCGATTTCATTCTCCTGTGAAATATAGCTGAACGCCTTGAAATTAGCAAGCTCCAGAGCCTTTGTTGTGCCGCCCTCCTTTATGCCGCTCTCCAGCTTTTTGCGGTATTCAAGCTCTGCCTGGTAGCATGACGGGCAGGTGACCGCAAGCCAGGCATCACCAACAGCCATGCCTGCACTGTCTGTTGCAGCTGTCAGGGGATCAAGCACCATTGTCCCTGCATTGTACACAGCCGGCCAATAACCACCAAAGACAGCAACACCTACTGTGCCAGTGAACTGGAAGGAGAACGCGAATATTGCAAAGAAGAGCATTATCACTCCTATTGCAGGCCTTCCCTCCCTTCCGCCTGTGTAGCCAACAAATAGCGACATTATCCATACAAGGCCCACCACAAGTGCAAGCTGCCCGCTCACCCAGCTTGTAACAATAGGCACACCTGCCATGAGCACAAGGCCAAGGAAATAGCCATCACCTATTAGTTTCCACTTATTATCCTTTCCATAAAGCTTGGCAACGCTCTTGCCTAGTTTCTTCCCGATTGTAATGACGATTTGAGGCTCGCCTTCCTTTGGCTCTTCCCTTTCAGGCATTGTTGCAAAAAAAGCCAGCGCAAGGAAGAATATTGATACTGCAGGTGTTACTGCTTCTGTTCCGAATATGATAACGGGCCCGAACAGCGCACCCATGCCTATTGCAACACCGAGCGTGAGAAGAACCTTACCACCTGTTGTCATGTGTATCATGCCCACAACAGCTGCCATCAGTATTCCAACAAAGATTATCATGGAGCTTGCAATAATAATGCCCACGTCTGCGCCCGGCGTCAGTGCCACGAGCAGAAGCAGGCCTATCACAAAACCAAAGCCCATCCTCATCCATGCCTCAGCAGCCTTGTATGGCTCGCTTGTCTTGTACTTGCCGGGCATTGTGAAGTATGCAATGAAGAAGATTATGAGCGGTATGAATATATGGAACCTGAACGCCTCAATTGCAACAAAGGTTATCATGAGCAGCTTCAGCATGCTCTTTGCATACATCAGGCTTATGTGCTCCCCTGTGAATTTCATTACTGGCATGAAATCAGCTCAAATTCTGAATGCTTCCTCTCTTTTTTCCTTCCTTTCTGCTTTCCATTCATCAAGTATTTTTTCAACTTCTTCTGCTGTAAAACCAGCTTTGTCCAGTATTTCCAGGGCAGCTCCTCCTTTTCCTTCCATGAAAAACTCCTTTGCCCTCTTTCTTAAGCGCTTCTTTGTAGTGCCCTTTAACCTCTCCTCTTCTTCCATGGCTTCTTTGGCATGACTGACCACATCTCCCTCATCAGGCAGGAACCTGTAGATGGCATAGAGAACTATAGCAAAGCCTCCCCAGAAAAACCCGAGTGTCATGACTATGAGACCTGCAATAAATATGCCCAGCAATACTGCGACTTCTCCAACGTCCTCCTTCAGTTCCTTTCCAACATCCCCTATGAGCGACATTAAACTACCTCTCTTCTAAATTGATTTCCTATCTATTTTAATTTATTGTTATGGTCCAGGAGGAGCTCCTTCAACTTCCGGTGTTTCAACAGGCTCCTTGGCAGCCATCCTTATTTCAGGGATGCATGTGCATGCCTCAACAGCCTTCATGCAGCCGCTGCATCTTCTGACTGCTCTGGTGCCGTCCTGCTCAACAACCATTGTTGTCGGTCTCCCGCATTTCGGGCACGGGGGCCCAACAGCTTCTTCCATATTATCACACAATACCCAATGCTTTTTTTAACATGCCACTGAATTCTATGGCTTCCACAACCACATCCTCGTCCCTGTATCCAAAGTGTTTTTCAAGGTTTTCCTCTATCCTTTCCTCGTGCATCTTGCCGGTTATTATTACAACAACCCTGGGTCTTTCCATGCGTATTATATCATTTGTCCTGGCAGCCATATATGATTCTCTTTCTGCCCTGAATGCCCTTATCTGGCTTTCAGTTGCCAATTCCTTTATTCTTTCGTCCCTTTTAGGAATGTCTATGCAATGTACACGCACACCTTCCTTGCTGAACATTTCCATCATCTTCTTTTTGAATGCCTTGAAAATTAGCCCTATATTGTTAAAACGCGTCTCGCTTTGAAGTATGTTGGCAAGCAGGGGACCGTATTTCTCCTTGATTGCTTCCGCGCCCTCGCGGATGCTGTAAAGCTCCTCAACCAGGTCTTCAGCTGAGATCCTCCCTCTGTTGAAGCTTTCGCAGAAATGTTCAAGTTCCTGGGGTCTTTCTACCAAGATTAAATCAGGATTTAAGCTCTTTACTTTTTGGTATTCTTGTCTAAAGACTTTCCATGCATCAAGAACCAGTTGGTCATATATAGGCAAATCAATTTTGTTTGCCAGGTCTATTATTTGCAGTGTCTTTCTTCTTCCCAGTTTGGGAAGAAATATTTTTTTCACTGTTCCTGGATATGATTTTGCAATCAGCGCATGCAAAAAGAACATTACTGCGTCCACAAGGTGCATTTCTCCTATGATATGTATTTCTGCTCTTTCAGGTGCCATAATATAACTAGGTCTGATATAGATAAAAATTTAGAGAGCTGGCTTCATGCCAGCATCCTCAAACTTAAGCCGCCTCAGGAACTGTTCTCACGTCCTTGTTCATCTTGTATTGCTGAGGAAGTGCTGCTATTTCCCTTTTTGCCCTTTCCTGACACACCTGTTGGATTATGCTTGTCTGACCAGCAGGCACCCTGCTCTGTATTTCCTCTGTCCTTCTTGCAGTATATTCCTCCGGGCTCTCTTTCCTCATGTTCTGGCCCCAGTTCCTTGCAAGCTCCTCTGCATTTACCTTTGTAAGGTCAACAGGTCCCATTCCAAGCCTCTGCCTTGCCTTTCCAAGGTCTTCCCTCACAGCCCTGTCAGCAGGTCCCATATGGTTCTTAACAAAGTTCCTGTCCCTCACATAGTCATGCTCTGCCTTTCTCAGGGTATCAGGCGCACTCGGGCTTCCTATGTTTGCCTGGAATGCAGCCCTGTCATAGTTCTGCAGGTTCCTGTCGAGCCTTTCCTGTACCTCATACGGCTCGTTCCTGAATGCAAATCCAAATCCAGAAGAGTCGCTGTCAGGCGTCACCATCTGTCCAGTAGGGTCTTTTTCATACTGTTCTGTAAGTGCTCTCTGTGCAGCTCTCTCATATCTTCCCCATTTTCCGAACCTCTCGTAGAACATTCTCTTGAGCTTCTCAAGACCACTCTCTTCATTATTTTTTCTACCGAACATTTAACCACCTACTTATAATTACGTTTCGGTAGTATATAAGTGTATGTTTTCACTTTTTTATAGTTTAAAGCGTAATTGTTTTTATGGATGAGGGAAAGGCAATATACGAGGCAAAAAAGGAGATTGAAAAGATTAAATTCTCTCCAGGAAAGCCCAATGACATAGGGGGCTATGCAAAGGCAACAGGAAATCTCATAAACAAGATAGAAAAGAGCAAGCTCTATAGAAAAAATCCTGCTCTCCAGACAATAGGAAAATCCCTTCACAAGTTCAAGAAGGACCTCGACAGGTATGCAAGGAGGGAGGATAGGGGAGAAGAGGTGTCTGATCCTGAGAAAGAGCGCCTTTTAGTGAAAGTAGTGCGCCTGGGAGAGGCATTCGCATGGCTGGGCAACAAGAAAATAGGTGGTTTCTATTCAAAAATGCCTGAGAAAACAGGAATTGCAACTGATCTTGAAATACGCTCAAAAAAAGCATATGAGCAGCTCGAGAAGAGGCTGGAAACGACAGTTGAGAACCTGCCTGTAATGAGGAAAGTCGAGGGATACGAGACAAAGCTTGTCAGGGGCATGATGAAGGAGGAATGCCCGAAAAAGGAAATAAAGGAGGCTGTGGAGACCTACTACATGCTCATCTACAGCTTCGGTTGTGGCCCAAAGACAGCAGCCAAGTACGCCAAGAAGTCAGCAACACTGGGAAGGAGAGCAGAGGAGAAGATAGCCGAGAAAGTAGGTAAGGTCTACAAGAAGCATGCAAAGAAAAAGCCTGCAATTACTTGAATATTATTTCTGCATAGTCTATGTTGAAGTAGCCGTCATGGGATGGCACGAGCTCCATCCTGTTGTGCTCCTTGAATTCACCTGCACCTATCTCAAGCTCCATGTATTCTCCTGTGCTTCCTTTGAAGAGCTGCTTTCCATTCAGCTTTATTGTCAGCTCGCCTTCTGGCTCTTCCAAAAGGAATATCTTAAGTTTTGCGTCCCTTGGATTGCTTAGGGTGAAGTCCTTTTCAGCCCCTTTCTTCACCAAACCATATACTTCTATGCCAACACTGTATTCAGGCGACTCCCAGAACCTCCATCCAGGGCTTCCCACTTTTACTTCCAGGTCATTCTTCTTCCCAAGCATGTCGTCATCAAATTCCACTTCCACAATATCCTTGGCATAGCCGGCATATACAACCTTGCTGTTGACCAGCACCATCAGCATGCCCTGGCTGTTGGTCTCGTGCACCTTTATCTTAAGGAGCGTGCTGTTGTATGCAGGCTTGAAGTAAAAGTTTGCAAAATGATTATGGGTCCTGTTCACGCTTGCTGTGTCATTCAGTTTCAGGACCTCGTTTGTCCTCAGCACAACGCTGTCTGCCACAATAAAATAGTCAAGATGGTTGCCTGTATGGGTTATCACGCCTCCTGTTGCACCTGCTGGCTGCTGCGGGAACGCAACTGCAAGCCCGGCTATAAGAAAAATCACTAGCCCTGCAATGAGTGTGGGTAGGAATTCTGGCATATATTACCTTAAGATAGTAAATCTTATAAATCTATCTATTTATGGAAAAAAGAAGAAGTGATAGGTATGAAATCTTCCTTTGACCTCAAGCACGGGATAGCCAGGATCACGCCAGAGTCTTCTGATGACCTCTGGATACTGAGCGACATGATTACCCCTGGCTCCCTTGTCAAGGCAAGGACAGTGCGCAGCGTGGAGGTCAGAAGAGAGGAAAGGAAGGAAAAGGTCGGGAAAAGGCCAATGACACTCAAGATAAAGGTGGAGAAAGTGGAGTTGGCAGAGTCCCTGAGGCTTGGGGGCAAGATAATCGAGGGGCCTGAGGACATCTCCTATGGCTGGCACACACTTGACATCACTCCGGGCACCTTCCTTACAGTTGAAAAGGAGTGGAAGAAATGGGAAGTGGACAAAATAAGGGCTGCTGCAAAGCCCACAGAGCCTGTTCATGTTGCCATACTTGATGAATCTGAATACGACCTCTATCTTGTAAGGGAAAGAAAGCGCCATCTGCTGCGTTTGCTTGGTCCGGGCCATGCAAAAAAAGAGGGAAAAAGCAGGAAACCAGAGTATTTTGGCGAGATAATAGCTGATTTGAAGAGAAGGGAGATAAGGCATCTGGTGATAGCTGGGCCTGGTTTTATCAAGGATGAGCTGGCAAAGGAAATCAGGGAAAAGGAGCCTGAACTGGCAAGAAAAATGGTCATAGAGGGCTGCAGCCATACAGGAGAACTGGGCTTCAGCGAGGTAATAAAGAGAAAAGTGCTTGAAAGGATAACAAAACAGTCCAGGATCTCAGAGGAAACAGCTGCTGTTGAGAAGTTCCTTGAAGAGCTGGGCAAGGAAGGCAAAATGGCATATGGTCTGGAAGAGGTAAAGAAGGCAGCCCAGGCAGGTGCAGTGCAGACCCTGCTCATAAGCGACAAGAAAGTCAGGGAGAACGAGGAGCTCATGGAAATGGTTGACAAGACAAGGGGAAAAATGATGATTATATCAAGCGAGCACCCTGCAGGAGAGCGCCTCCTTGCAATGGGCGGCATAGCTGCACTGCTGAGGTATAAATTAACTGAATAAACCGTAAAATCATCCTTCCTTAAGTTTATATACCAGAAAGTAGTAAATATTATATATGAGATACGGGATTATAACGGATGTTCACGGTTCTGACCTGGGAAGGATAGAAGCTGAGTTCAAGGCGCGAAAGATTGACCAGGGCATATGCCTGGGTGATTTTGACAGGGCTCACATAGCGCGCCAGATGTTGGAGATGCAGACAAAGGGAGACATGCCATGGGCAGTTGTGCCAGGCAATCACGACTACTCTCATATCAACAGGGAAGAGATATTCTCAGGCACCATGACCAGACAGGGCATAGACTCGCAGATGATGTGGGAAGAATGGGAAAAGCCTGAAAACAGGGATGTGCGCGAATATGTGCAGGGAATGCTGGACAGCAAGTCAAAAATAGAAAACGCTGCCCGAAGGATAAGACTAAGCCTGGAGAACGATTCTAATCATGAAGTGGTTGTGATGCACGGCGCCTATGAAGGGACCTATGTATGGAAGCCTGCTGACTTATGGAACAGGCTGGAGTCCGAGGCAGACCATTACAAAAATTTCGAGGCCATGGAAAAGAAAGGATACAGCATGATGATTCGCGGTCATGACCATGCTCCTGAGTATACTTACAAGGACCCGGAAAAAGGCATTGTAAGCTATAGTGGAGGGAACAGCGAGAAGTTCCGTCTTTTCAAGCGCAGGACGCATACAATAAATCCCGGTGCATATTTTAACGGTAATTTCGCTATAATTGATACAGACGCGCCAGGCGAGGACTGTCCTATTGTGGAGTACCACAAGCTATAGTAGTGGTAAATATGTTAGGGGATTGCATGGTAAGGAAAATCAAAAAATCAAGTGTTGAAAAGCTAAGAGGACTTATGCAGGAGTACAGGCCCTTTAGAGAGCATTATAAAGAAACAGTTGAAAAGGCTCCGCTCAAGGACCTTGTGGACCTGGCAAGAAATGAAGTGAAAATGAGGAAAAGACAGTTTGTTAATGGATGCAGCGGGCATAATTATTTTCTTGATTACCTGAAAATAAGCAACATATACTCACATGCCCTGAATCTTGCTGAGAGAGCAAGACTGCTTAAATATAGCCCGATGTACAAAAAGGACACAATTGAGGGGGCTAAATGGAGTTCAGAGAATGAAGAAAGGTCAAAAATGCTAACCAGAATTTAGACAACAAGCACAGCGTCCCATTCCCTTTCTGCCTTTACAAGGAATAGCTCACCATCACCTATCTTTCCCAGTTCTTCCATCCTTTCCTCTGCATTACTCTCATTGCAGAACATTGTGACAACCAGTCTTTTTCCTACTCTTTTCAGCTCATCTGTATCCCTGAGCTTGTGAACAGTGTCTATGCAGAACACCCAGTCAAATGACTTGCCCTTGAAAGGAAGCGCATCACCTGAGCAAAGCACCTTTGGGCCTTCCACTCCCCTTAGGTTCTTCAGGTCAACATCAGTTGCAACAGCATCTATGAACCTTTCAAGAAAACCAGGACCAGAGCCAACATCTAGTATTCTGCCTTCTGGCCTTACCTTATTCAGAATCTTTTCAATTTTCTTACACTGCGTTTTTTCCATCCATTTGTCATATACCCTCTCGGTTATCATGGAAAAGAATTAGTACCTTTTCTTTAAATCTTTCCTCTGCTTGTTGAGAACAGGTACAACCTCCTCTCTTGCAAAGTGCCTGCCCCTTGAAAGGAGCCTTTTTTCAATCTTCTGTGGAGCAAAGTGACTGGTCACGAAATCAATCGCGCCCTTCACATCAAAGTCCTTGCAGGAGAATATGTCTATGTTAAGGTATCCTCCGTTTCCAGGGAAGGTGTGTATAGAGATATGGCTCTCTGCTATTATCACCATTGCAGATACACCGCCGTTGTCAAATGTCTTTGGGTTTCCCTTGAACTGTATTATGAACGGCTCTGCTATCTTGGTCATCTTGACGTGGTCCACAAGACCATTCAAGAAATCCAGAATTACCTTCTCATCATTCATCATTTCTTCATTGCAACCATAGCAGTCGAGCATTAGGTGAGGACCAAACATAGAATCACCGAACTTTGGCTAAGCTTTTCCTTGAGAACAATTTTCCTTAACCTTTGAACATATTTTCCAAGTACCTCTTTAAGTTTTTCATTAAAGGGTTTTTGTTAGAAATAAATCTCGCTAGAACTTCTTAAAACTATCGATTTTCAGGATGGTGGACCCGCCGGGAATTTCTCACTTCCGTCCGTGTGCACTTCGGGAAGTGCCTCGAACCCGGAACCTCAACCTTCGACGCTTTCGCTATGCCAAGGTTGCGATCTTCCATTGATCTACGGGCCCTAAGTGGTGGGCCCACCCAGAATCGAACTGGGACCTATACCTATCCTAATGCCTCTGTAAGGGTATTGTCCTACCACTAGACTATGGGCCCTTGTAAATACGTTTATGGTAAGAGCTTATATATTTTAACCCAGAATAAAGTTTTTATGGACAATAGCATAAAGCTCAACATATCCAAGAACTTCTCATTGGATGCCCAGGAGCTGGTAACAGGAAGGACATGCGTAATAGCGCAGTCAGGTGCAGGCAAGAGCTATCTGATAGCAGTGCTCTGCGAGCACATGCTCAAGAACAACATAGGCTTCTGCTTGATTGACACTGAAGGCGAATACTTCTCCTTAAAAGAGAAATTTGATATACTCTGGGCAGGAGGAGAGGGCGCTGACCTGGACATAGAAGGCGTGAATTATTCGGAGCTGGCTGAAAAGGTGGTGAAGGAGAACATACCCCTTATTCTTGATGTTTCTGATGTGATGGACGAAAGAAATGCTGTTGAGGAGTTCTCAAAGGCGCTGTATGCGGCAGAGACAAAGCTCAGGCAGCCGTTTCTTCTGATAGTAGAGGAAGCTGACAAGTTCGTGCCGCAAGGAAAGGATTCCATAAAGAAAATAGAGGAGATATCCCGCCGCGGCAGAAAGCGGGGCCTTGGTATTCTGGTTGCAACACAGAGGCCTGCGCTGGTCAACAAGAACGTGCTCAGCCAGTGCGGGAACCAGTTCATAGGCAAGCTAACAACCGAGAACGATCTGCAAGCAGTTAACCTTTTCTTTGCAACCAGGAAAGAGCTTGAGGACCTTCCAAAACTAAAGGCAGGTGAGTTCTTTGTGATGGGCAGCATCTCAAAGGAAAAAATAAAGATGAAGAGCTTCCCCAGGGAGACTCACCACAAGGGCCTCACACCAAGGCTCGTTCCAAAGCAGAAGGGCAGGATAGCACAAATAAGCTCGCTCCTTGGCAAAGAGAAGGAGAAAAGAGAGCCTGCAAAAACACTCCCATCAATAAGGATAATGGTTGACAAGCAGAAGATACACAGAATAGTTGAGATGAAGAGGAAAAGGAAATACAAGGTCTTTGGAGAAAAGGAGCATGTTACAGGAATAGAGCTTACCCAGCACCCATTGTTTTATGTTGAGGTCAAGAGGGAAGAGGGCCTGCTAAAGAAGGGCTTCAGGACATATTCCTTCATAATTGACGGCATAGGCGGAAGAATGGCTGATGTCAGGAACGGCCTTGTTCTGAGCAATGGAATGTCACAGCTAATAGGCCTTGGCGAGAGCGAGGCAAGGGCAATGCTGGAGATTGCCCGCTCAAAGGGAACAACAGTAGCTGAGCTCAAGATGAAGCTCAGGCTGAGGGAAAGCAGCATAAGGAAAATACTCAAGGCCCTGCAGGCAAGGAACCTCATAACATATGCTGGAAAGGAGGGCAGGGCAAGGAAGTATATCTCCATGACAAAGCTGAAAGTGCCCAATGTTACACATGCTCTGCCTTATCCTGCAAAGGACATCCAGGCACCAGGAAGGGCACTGAAGCCAAGGGTGACAAAGCAGGCCCTGAGAGAGGTTCTCAAGGCACTGAACCCAACAACAGACATAACCCGCTTCGATGTCTTTTATTTCCCTGTTTACTCTGTGCATTTCTCAGACAGGGCAATCAAGATTGACGGTGTGACTGGAATAGAAATTTATTAAAGTTAGAAAAGAAAACAAATTTTATGCGCCCGTAATCTAGTGGTAGGATCCAAAGAAATTTCGGATAGGCTTCCCAAGCTTGTAACGCGGGTTCGAATCCCGCCGGGCGCACCATTTCTATTTGAATATCCCGCCCATACCGCTTGCAGCAGCTTCTGACTCTTTCTCAATTTCTTCCTTAGCTTTGTCCAGTTTCTCCTGCTCTATCTCAGCTACAAGATCCTTTATGAGCTCCTTGCACCTTGCCACTCCCTCATTACTGCCCTTGATATAGAAGAAGCTGCCTTCAGCCTCTATTCCAAGTGCCTTTGCATCCCTTACTGTTATTGACTGCTTTGCTGCAACATCAAAATCCTTCTTCAGGATGCCCTCAGCCTTCCTGACGTTCTCCCCTTTCACAAATGTTATCCATTCTGCCATATCAATCAAAGAATAGATGTGCCTGAGGTTTTAAAAGTCTAATCCCTCCTTTCTGAGGTCGCCCGGTCACCTAATTATAAGTCTTGAATTTGACGTAATTGAGATATGATGATTTTAAAAACATTAGAGTTACAATATTAATTATGTCTGAAGCAGTCATTAAGAAACCTCGTAATTATAACCCTTTGAAGACGTTTAACGCCCGAAAACCTGTCGAATTGAAGGACTTGAAATCTGTTGATACCGCTTATTTGGATGAAATAGAGAGGATGTTGGAAAATGAGTCGAAAGAACGCGGCGAAGAGTGCGTTATAGGCGTTTGGGGTATGCGTTACGGAATGGAATTTCGCAATGCGGGGTTCGGCCTCTACACTCGCTCGGAAGCGGATGAATTAGAAGAGCGTACCCGCCTTCATGGTCCCACCGCGCCCTATTTTGCAGGTTATGTAAGCGTAGAAGATTTAGGACAGATAAAAAAGAGACTTGCTAATAAATCCCGGCAATGAACTTCGAAAAGGTTCTGTTAACCAACCGAGTTACCGTTTTAGGAACAAAGCCCAATTCTGAGAAACATTTCGAAGCAGCTAAATTGCTGATTGAAACATAGCTGCCCAGTTCGCTTTTACCGCGTTTAGCATATGTATAATTCACGTTGTCGAAACCTCTCTTTGGTGCTTCTTCTACAAATAAGGCAATCAAAGGTATTGCTTCTGCAAAATAGAAAGCATTTTCTGCCTCTTCTTCCATTTTCCCGTTTGAGAAATCCCAGTCATCATCGATTTTGAATTTGTGACCTCGTTCTTTGAAAACCTTTAGAACATCTTTCAAGTCGGATGCATTTTCTATGTTAATGCGCATATCTTGCTCCATTCCTTCAACAACCATATCATCGGTATAAAACTGTACTTCAGATCTTGGGATAACCTCACCATTTCTATCGTATGCAGTTAGATGGTCAGGCAATTCACCCCATGATGCCAGCCAGTTATAAAGTGCAGCACGTGAGGCCACCCTGACTGAAATTGAACGGGCAGGCTTAACCAACCCTCTGGATTCCAATTCTTCCTCTACCTCATCCAAATGTGTTTTGCCATCAGGGGAGCGGTATTTGCTTTCTTCCTTCAAATTCCAGTGAGAATAAACAATGGCAGAAATGGTCGGCTTCCACGGTTTTGGTAATACTATATAACCCCTTAATTCCTTGTCAATAATCTTCGGAATTAATGCTTTTCTGATTCTCTGTGCATCATCCTCAAAGTCACCATAGTCCATAATTACAATTTCTTACTAGTGCTTAAATAACTATCTATCAGTGATAAATATGGAAAGGTTAGTAATGAGGTTTTTCTATTTGTAGATTGGAGCCCCGGGAGGGAATTTCAGGCCACCCTCAAGGGAGAGGGTAGAGGGAGAAACGTAGTTTCTCCCCTTTTGAACCCCCGACTTGCTGTTTTCTTGCCTAGTTACGAGATTCGGCCAATTGTCAGCCGCTCTACCGGGCTGAGCCACCGGGGCATTGGCACAATTCAACGATATCATGTCTGGATAGAATTTATTTATTCTACTTATATGTCTTAGGTTGGAGAATCCTACATTTGAAAGAAAGCTCTTGGTACCTTTAGGACCGTTAAAATAAAGTGAAAATGAGTTTTTCTTCTTGGAGGTTTTGGTATAAATTCCCTGTTTATCAAGGACAATTTGTATCTGTCTTATTAATCTGTGATTAGACATGTGTAATTCTATCCTAGGATATGGCTTTCTATAAACATTTCTTTTATCAAAGTGAATACATCCATCAGTATCAAATATACCTCTTATACATCGTTTGGTATTTTTCCAAGAACTTAGAATAATATCAGGAATTAAAACACCCTTGGTCTTATATTTTCCGCTTGGTATTCCTATTCCCTTTAGGAATAGGACGAATTTCTTGTTATTTATTCTTAGTCTTAATGCGCCACTATGATGAAATAATTTGGGAGTATAATTAAGTTCTTTTTCTATAATAGGTACTAGAATTGATTTGAAATAATGTGAATCAAGATTGGGATCTCCACTTATTTCAACAAAAGAGGGTCTCTTGTCATACAAATTTCCATCTCCAATAATTGCACCTATTAATTCCGACAAATCATCATTTATCTTCATATAAATTATTTTGTGCCTCGTAAAATTTAAGTTTATCTGAGTGACATCTATATTAATATTATGAAAGAGGCAATGTTCTGGAAGTCTGTGACCGGAGGCATACAGTGCCGGCTCTGCTGCAGGTACTGCGTGATAAGCGAAGGCAAGACAGGCACCTGCAGGGTCAGGCAGAACAAGGGAGGAAAGCTGTACTCCCTTGTCTATGGAAAGGTAGCTGCAATGAACGTTGATAGCATACTCAAAAAACCCCTTTTTCACTTCGCACCTGGCTCACTCAATCTCTCTGTTTCAACAGTGGGCTGCAATTTTCGTTGTAGTTTCTGCTGCAATTACATACTTTCCCAGGAATGGACAGATATCCATGGAGAGGACGCGCCACCTGAGAAACTTGTAAGGATTGCAAAGCAGAACAATCTGCAGGGAATTGCATACACCTATACTGAGCCAACAATATTCTTTGAGTATGCGCATGATACAGCCCTGCTTGCAAAGAAGAATGGTCTCTACAATGTTTTTGTGACAAACGGTTACACACCACCAGAAGTAATAAAGAAAGCAGCCACTTTCCTTGATGCTGCTGTGATAGACCTGAAATCTTCCCTTGAGCCGGCATTTTACAAAGAATACTCTCTTGTGCCAGATGCCCAGCCCATTTATGATGCAATGCTTGCCTACAAGAAAAACAAGATTTTCATAGAGATCACGAATCTTATAATGCCAGAATCAAAGGAAGAATATATAAAAAAAATAAGCAGGTGGATTGTGGAGAACCTGGGGCCTGATACACCTTTCCATCTCATCCAGTTCTTCCCTTCCTACAAGATGAGGGCCCCGACTACCAGTGTTTCGCTTCTGGAGAAGGCCTACAGGGCAGCAAAGGAACAAGGACTGAATTACGTTTACCTTGGAAACGTGCCTGGTAGCAAGTACGAGTCAACTTACTGTCCAAAATGCGGTCAAGAGGTGATAGGGCGATATGGCCCAAGGATGACCGAGTTCCTTCTAAAGGACATGAAGTGCCCATGTGGTGAGAAAATACCAGTTGCAGGAGAGAAATGGATACCAAAGGAAATGCTTAAAAAGGTTGGAACCGAGTAAAAACCAAAGGTTTAATACTTTACCAGACAACTATTAAAAAAGGTGTTTGCTTGATTACAGAAGCTGAGGCAAGGGAGAAGGTTGATGGAGGCTGGATAAGGGCATGGTTGGCCTTTGAAGCACTTGCAATAAGCGAGGAAGTCACAAAGAAGTCACTTGAGAGCTTATTTAACAAAATGGAGGCAGACAAAAAGGTAAAGGTTTATAAAAAGGATTTTTCTGAGGTAAAGAAGGTGGAAAACCCCATGCCAGGAGTAAAGGAAGGCTGGTCACAGGTAATCAACATGGAGATGGTGGTAAAGAGGTTTGACGAGCTTGTTAATTTTGTAATAGAATACGGTCCCTCTTCAATTGAGATACTCGAGCCAAAGAAACTCATTACAGAGATGGGTGAGGCACAGATTATACTCAATTCGGTTGCCGAGATGATACACAGGTTCGCTGCCGCAGGTGTGGGCGGCGTGGTAGTTGTTCATGGGAAATCAAATCCCTGATTCAGGTGGTTAAATGAAAAAATTGGTATTGCTTTCGGTATTAATTTTCTTTTTATTTGTGCAGCCAGCACTTGCTGTGAAGATGGGTTTTTTGGGAATATACGTCACAATAAAGGAGGACGGCTCTGTAATTCATGACACGAACATCACATTCATAAACAGACCCGAATATTTTGAATACAATATTTTATCCCCGATAGAAAACGTTTCTGTTTATGCTGATGATAAAAAAGTAAGCTGTGATATAACCACTGCTGCAGCATCCAAGATCACATGTAACCTGAGTGAATTTAAACCGGAAAAAATGCAAATTAAATACACAGCAAGATCATTGGTAAAGGAAATTGACAAAAAGATAATTTTCAGTTCTGATTACCGTGTCCCACTTCCAACAAACAATCTTTATGTTAAGGTGAACCTGCCAGAGGGCCATGTATTAGTAAAGGGAAATGAAGATTTTGCGCCGTGTTTCCCTTCTGACTGCCTGCATGCTAGTGACGGAAGGAAGGTGATTGTAATTTGGAACATCCATAATGTCAAGATAGGTGACGGTCTTTATGTTTCTGCAACCTACGAAAATATTGGAGGGGTTGTAACAAAAACAGAAATGCCTGTTGTTCTTCTTGCAATTCCGTTTGCAGCAATTATTATTTTGATTCTTATTACGTGGTTCATCTACAAAAAGAAGTTAGGAGTTAAAATGGTGCTACCTGTTCTGAAAAAAGATGAAAAAATAATAATGGAAATGCTTATTGGAGCAAAGGGTTATCTGAATCAGAAGGTTCTGGTAAAGGAAAGCGGATACTCCAAGGCAAAAATATCAAAAATTCTAAAAAGTTTGGAAGAAAGGGGGATTGTAAAACTTGAGAGAATAGGAAGGAAAAACAAGGTCTTTTTACAAAGGGATTTTGAAAAGAAGGGACAAAAAGGCTCTGGAAACAATTAAAAAGCATAAAAGACACTATTTCTATATTTTAACTGCTTAATAAATGGTATTTTAAAGGTAAAGAAACAGTTTCTTGATGTTTATATATCCCCCTTAATACCATTAATATCTCAGCAAAGCAAGGCGTCAAAGGTATGTAGAAACAAAATTAATCTTTTTGGCGTGAACCAAACGCAATCCGTTTGGATAATGCGCTAAAATTTGGCGCCAAAAAAACGCGCATACACCGCGCAAAAAACAAATACAGGAGGTAAACGAAATGCAACTTAGGAAAATTGCCGCT
Source organism: Candidatus Aenigmatarchaeota archaeon (assembly GCA_046760225.1). Classification (GTDB taxonomy): domain Archaea; phylum Aenigmatarchaeota; class Aenigmatarchaeia; order Aenigmatarchaeales; family JACQIB01; genus JAWABM01. Next base: position 1,768 of record JBHIDR010000004.1, on the reverse strand, counting down.
ATAGCTGGATCAGCTTTGATGGCCGGAATGACAATGGCTGGTGCGGCTTTGGCACAAGACAACGTTGGAGAGATAACAAAGATTGTCAGCGTAACTGACAGCACAGTAACATTCCCAACAATTGTTGTTGGTGCAGATGCAGCTCCGGCTGACATCGTGGGCGCTATCAACGTGGGAGTGAGACTGGCAGCAGAAGCAGGACAGACAAAAACAGTTACAACTGCTGGCGCAGCGGCTGCAGGAGTGGAGTCTGAGGAAGTACCCATCAACGTGAACATCTCAGCAAGCGGTTACCTGAAGTCAACCGTTAAGAACGCAGATGTTCCGGGCGTATTGAAGGACAGCACACTATCTTTCTCAGGCGCAGTAGGTGGCACAGACAACTATGACTTCCAGGAAAAGATTCTCATAACAAACACCGCAGACATGCAGATAGAGACCAGTGCAACAAAGAACAAGGACTTTGAAGACAGCCCTGCCCTCTTCATAAAGACGGGGAAGCTGGCATACAACTGGACATTCGACGAGAACTTCAACACATCAGAGGTATCAAGTGACTATCCGCTGGAGATAGAAATATTGGGTAGGAGCTTGAAGATAACAGATGTCGGTGCAAACCAGATTACAGCAGAGATAGCTAACGAATATCGTATGACACAGGGTGACTCAGTGGTTGTTGACGACAAGACCGTAACAGTTCATACAATAGGTTCAGACTCAGTTGACGTGACTGTTGACGGAGAATCTGCTATTGTGGGAAGCACTGAGAAGACTGTGGGTGGAATAAAAGTCAAGGCCGAGAGCATCCTATATCAGTCACAAACACCTGAGAACAGCGTAGTAATCTTGATGGTAGGAGAGGAACTAACAAAGACCTACAACGATGGGGATCCATATATCGGAGAGGACAAGAACAACCCGATCTGGACATGGGATCTCGGGGCAATAAAGGACGTGTCTGCTGACGAGAAGAAATACGCAATAGGAGTCAAGTATGCTAAGACACTGAACAGCCCAGATGACAACCCACCAGGTCCAGGAGAAGCAATAGTGTTCCCAGAGAACTACATCCAGCTAGGCTTTGACGGCATGACAACACACACCCTCGCAAGGTACACAATCGAATATGCCGATGGTGTCGACCTAACAGTGGACGATGCTGGTGAGAACGACGATGCAAACGTAATAAAGATAAGCACAGGTGCACTAAGTGACGCAATTTATCTGCCAGGTGCAAATGAGTACTCAGATACAATATATCTCTATGCCAACTCAACATTCGCAACTGGTAAAAAGATATTTGTGTTCTATGAGGACTCAGACAACAACATCCTCTACTCAGAGACCACAGACGGAACTGCAAACGACAACTTCGCTGACATAACCTACCAGGACGTGACACTTGACCTTGAGTGGGCAAACACCACAGCATCCGGAGGAACACCAGAACTCTTCATAAATGAAGACGGAATGACTCTGGATGGAACAACAGCAGGAAACTACTCAATGGACATAAAGTTCGATGGAAACAACATTGACGGATTAGGTACCAACAAGAACAAGGAAGACGGAGAAGACCTATCTGTTTATGGCACAGAAGTAGGGACAAGGGAAGAGAGTGTCTTGACGCACATTGGTGCTGTGCTTGTGACACCCAAGTCATTCACGGCTTCAGACAAGGTCGAAATCGATGTGCCGTCAGTGCAGGTCAAGGGAATCTTGACTGTTGGTCCTGTAGGCGGAGTAACAGCAGTTGGAGATGTTACAT
>JBHIDR010000003.1:0-46537 GCA_046760225.1 Candidatus Aenigmatarchaeota archaeon | reverse complement strand
GGCACAGTGCAACGCACCTGTGCTTTGCTGTCTCATTGATTTTCTTGGCCTCATCAAGGCTGTTGCTCTTTATGTTATTCAGGCCATCAAAACAGCCCTTGATGAACTCCCTCTGGTAATCAAGTGGATAAGCAGGGAAAGTGCCGCCCATCACAATCAGCTCGACCTTGTCCCTTGTATGTCCCATCATTCCCATTATTTTCAGCCTTGCCCATACCTGCCTCTGGGGGTCATAGTTGCAGTCAAGCGCCCTCAGAACAACAGGAGAAGTCGGTGTATAGGACTCAGGCACGCCAGAATGAGTAGGACAATAATTGCATTTACCATGCGGGCATGGATGCGGTTTTAACATAACTGCCAATGGGGTTATGCCTGAGATTGTACGAACTATTTTTTTCATGGTATCTTTTCTGCTTTAAAGAGATTTATCCTTATGTTAGCTTCCCTTCCTTTACCTTCTTCAGAAGCAGTTCCTTCATCTTTTTGGCATGCTTTTCCTCATCAGCCTTTATCTCCCTGAACAGTTCAGCGCAATCCTTGTGCCCGTCCTTTTCCGCATCCTTTATATAGCCATCAATGCCCCACAGGAACTGCAACTTTTTCGTAAGCTGCTTTATTAGGTTGTAATCGCAGTCGCACACAATGCACTTCTTCTCTTCCATTACATCACCCTATAAGTTATTTAAACTGTCATATTATATTTGTTTGTATGCGGGAGTCGCCAAGCCAGGTCAACGGTGCAAGGTTGAGGTAAACTTAGGTGTGAAAAATGGAGAAAATGACAGCAATGAAGAAAAATCAAATTGCATTTGCAAGGAAATACGCAAAACCTTTGCCAAAGAAAAAAGTAAAGGAAATGTTTAGACTTAGAAATAAAAAACATACAATGCAAGAGATTGCAGAAAAAACAAACATTTCATTAAATACAGCTAAAAGGTATTTAAAAGGAACTTGTATAAAGGAAAGGCCAGTGATTCAGAAAGGTCTAAGTATAGAGAAAACAAGGATTATAGCCCATTGCTTGTTTGACGGAAATGTAATGCCTAAAAGATATAGAATAAGCTATGGAAATAAATCTAAAGGTCTTATACGACAGTTTACAGGGGATTTCAAAAAGGTCTATGGTCTAAGTAAACCTTACATATATGTCGATAAGTGGAACTGTATTACTGCAACTTTCCGTTCGAAACTAATAATAGAGGACCTTTTAAGTTACACGCCAGCTTATACAACATCAGATCCAAAAGCATCAACAACAGTGCCTCGAGAAATTTTGAAAGGAAGCAAGCAAAATAAGATTGCATTTTTAAGAGCATTTTGGGACGATGAAGGATCTGTGCTTTTAAATAAAGGGAGTAGGAGCTTAGTTGCAGTTTGCTACAATGATGAAGTATTGCTAGACATATACAAAATGCATAGAGATCTTGGAGTAGATTGTATACTTAGAACACATAGACATGAAATAGCTATACATAAAGAAGAGTATATAAGAAAATTCAAGAAGATTATAGGCTTTTCAGATGAGACTATTGTAGTTAAAGGTAATTGGGTAGGTTCCAGAAAGATGGATATTTTAGATAAGTTGCTTAGGACATTCATAAAATCTAAGTTTTCAGATGCCTTGTGGGTTAGTCCCTTCGAGAGTTCGAAGCACCGCCTTCGGTGCACGAAGGTGGAAGCGAAACTCTCTCCTCCCGCACCAGATTCTTTATAAAGAGAATCTTTATAAAAAGAATTTACAGAATTATATTATGGTGCTTGGCCGTAGTTTTCAGGCTTTGAAGGAAACTCTTAAGATAGGCAAAGAAAGACCAGTTGCCCTTTGCTCACCCCTATGTATGGCAGTAGTTGACTTGATAGTACTATTTTTGCTGTTTAGCATTGTCATGGCTCCATATATCTACGGAGAGAGATTTCTGACACAAAGCCGGTTTGTGAGCGTTGTCTTACCACCCCTTATAGTTGCTGTTTTCGTAGTCTTGTTGACCCATACCTTTTTCAGTACCGCGCATAGCTGGATTATTTATAGAATATATAAGAAGAAGCCTGTCTCATTCATGTCTGCTCTTCGTGTAGCAGCCAAAGACTTTAAGGACGTGATTACGCTCACTGTTTTGGGGTTCGTTGTTTCCTTGCTTGTCTACTTTCTGAAGAAGGACAAGAGCTTTATCAAAGATTTGCTAGGATTCACTCTGGAACACAGCTGGAGCATTGTATACAAGTTCACATTGCCTGCGATGGTGATAAAGGACCAGAGCGTATGGGACGCCCTCAGGAAAGACGTTCCCAAGCTCTTGAATGCTGTTCCAGAAGCACTGATAGGTGAATTCGTCATTGAGCCACTTTCCAAAGCGGCCATCACAATAGGAGCAGCGATATGGTTTTTTGTTTCCTTTCTCATAATGTTCTTCTTATTTGCTGTAAATCCATATCTTGCTTTGACAGTTTACATAGGGCTAATTATGATTTACCTCTTTTTCACCTTGGTAATTTATCTCTTTATTAGGATTACCTACTTTACAATACTTTATATCTGGTTGAAAGAAACAAAAACTCCTAGTTTGGTAAAGATGCCACCAGTACTGAAAAAAATCAGAGGCAAGTGAAATTATGAAGCCCTATGAGATGACAGCAGAATTGTTGGGGAAGAGCCCCGATGAGCTAAAAGAAATGGATATTCATGATATTGAGAAAGGGATACAGGATGCAAGGGAAATAAGGATGAGCTACCCACGCTACCCATCGCGAAAAGTGCTAGGCTCAGTTTTTTATAATATGTGCCCTATAATAACAGAAGAAGACCTCAAAAGACACGGCATTCGATAGGGGGGATGGATTGAGAGATGCAACACTGTGCTTTTTGGTCAAGGAGAACCAGATACTTCTAGGAATGAAGAAGCGCGGCTTCGGGGAAGGCAAGTTCAATGGCTTTGGTGGAAAAGTTGGAGAAAATGAGACAATAGAGGAGGCAGCTGTAAGGGAATTGCTTGAGGAAACAAGCGTCAAGGTAGACCCAAGTGACCTCAAGAAGATGGCAGAGATCACGTTCTATTTTCCATTTGCGCCCAAGGAAAAGAAATGGGACCAGAAGGTTCATGTGTTCTTTATTGACAGATGGGAAGGTGAACCAAAGGAGTCAGAGGAAATGAGTACAGTATGGACAGATACGGACAAGCTTCCCTTTGAGAAGATGTGGAAGGACGACAAACACTGGATTCCTGTGGTTTTACAGAACAAGAGGCTAAGAGCCACATTTAGGTTTGATAGGGACAACGAGTCCATTATGGATTACATGATGGACGAGGTTGATGTGTTCTAGACAATCAGCCGAACAGTCCTTTCTTCTTGCCTTCTGCTTGCAGCGTATCAAGCCTTTCCTGAAGCTCCTCGATTTTTTTGCCTAGTTCCAGCATGAGCTTCACGTTCTTGTCAATCCATCCTATCATGAGGCTCTGGCTTATCTCTTTCTTCTCATCCCATGCCTCTGCAATCTTCTTGTGCTCATCCTTTATCTCATCAATTATCTCGAATACTTTCTTCATTTGAGTCACCTTTTCGATAACTTTATATTTAATGTCCGCATATAAAAATTATGCGTAACGTAGCTACGATTCCTCACGAACCAAACATGAAGTTTCCTCGCTATTTAGACAAGCTATATACAAATGAACAAGGAACGAAAGGAAATGATTTTATAAGACTTTATGGCATGAGAGAATTTCTGCGAAATGCAGCAAACTGTAAGAGAAAGGAGATGGCACAATTTCTTAATGTTGATGTAAAAAGGTTGAATTACTGGATAGGTGAGAGCAAGCGTGATGTTGGTATACCAATTTATCACGCCTTAAAGCTTGTTAAATTTATAGGTGCAGATAAAGATGAGCTCTTTGATAAAGCCATTTGGTTTGGCTGCACGAACTCTAGGCAATATACACTTCCTAAATTTCTAACACCTCGGTTAGCGTATCTGCTTGGCTACATAATGGGCGACGGTCACTTAGCCAATCCGAAAAACTTAATCAGCAACGGCTCGACTTACAATGCTGAAATAAGAATAACTGGTGATAATATAGCTCATTTGATTTTTTTAAGAAAAATATTTAAAGAACTTTTTAATTATAGCCCACCGATTTTCAAAGAGAAAAACTTTTACAGACTAATTGGAAGATCTAAAGTTATACACCTCTTTTTAACCAAAGTTTGTGGCATGCCAGTAGGTAGCAAAAAGAACAAAACGTGTATGCCATCTATAATCAAAATTAATTTTCTCAAAAAATTGTTTTTATCTGGACTATTTGATGCAGACGGCACAATTCATATTGGTGGTAATAAGCAGCCTTATATACGAATTAAGCAGCATAACAAAAGGTTATTAAAGGAATGTGCGCATATATTCCATGATAATGGAATCAAAGTATCTGGGATTTATACAGATAAGGGCTTCAGAAATGGTACAAAAACGGTGAACTATGTGCTTATTATTTATCGCAAAGAGGAAATAGAAAAATTCATAAGGCAGTTTTTCTCTTTAAAGGTACAGGAGGTGATGGCATCACAGATGACGTAACTGGCAGAAAAGCTAACCTTCATCTGGCAATAATACCTGACGGTATTTAGTTTGAATACTAACCGGAGACAGGCGTTATGCCCGAAAGCACAGAAAGCCTGTATGGTGGGGCCATGTAAAGGGTGTGCAGAAGCTCAAGGATGTTGCTGAGTGGTGCGCAGGCGATCCCAACATAAAGGTGGTCAGTGTTTACGCGCTTTCTACTGAGAACCTGAATAGGAGCAAGAAAGAGGTTGACAAGCTCTGGGGGATTTATAACAAGGAGTTCAAGGGCTTTCTGAAAGACAAGAGAATGAGGAAACGGGACCTGAGAATTAAAATAGTCGGGAATTCTGCTCTCTGGAGGAAGGACGTGAGGCAGGCTGCCAAGGATGTTATGAACGCTACCAGGAACTATACTCAGGGTGTGCTGAACATACTTCTTGCTTACGGAAGCCAGTTCGAGATAATCAACTCAGCCAAAAAGCTTGTTTCAAAGGGAATCAAGACCGTGCCCCTTGCAGAGGATACATTTAATAAGTTCCTTCTGGTGAACGAGCCGGTTGATCTCATAATAAGGACAGGAGGCGAGCACAGGCTGAGCAACTTCCTGCTTTATCAGGCAGCCTATGCAGAGATATACTTCACAAAGACGCTCTGGCCTGATTTCAGTAGGAGGGAGTTCAATAAGATACTCAGGTGGTACAGGAACAGGGACAGGAGAATCGGCCGCTAAACTGATTTGAACAGCTTTGCAACCCTTTCTTTGCCTATTGCCATTATGAACGGTGCCAATCTAGGCCCCCTTTCCTTGCTCAAGAGAATCAGGTAGCATGCCTTGAAGAATTCCCCTGTTGTAAGACCATGCTTCTTGGTAAGCTCATTGAAGATATTTACCATCTCAGCTTCGTCTTTTGCTTCCTCCAGCCTTGCACCGAGTTCCCTTACTGCAGATTTCTGTGCATCCATGAGGGAGACATCGGGCACCTTTTCGTTCACAGTGAATTTGTATTCTTCCGGTGCGTACTTGTCAATCCAGTTCTTTGCACAAACTAGCATTGCAAGGTATCTCTTCCTACCTTCCTTATCCATTTTTTCCTTTATGTTTTTGACTGCTTCTTCTGGTTTTCTGTAAATATGGATAAGCTCCACACAGTGCTTGAATGATGGCTGGATAGGCACTTCCTTTAAAGGTTCTGTTGGAACAGACATCTCGTACACCCTTTTCCAGTGCGCTGCGCGGGAGGAATCTTCCTTTCCATAATAAATCCTCTCGACCTTGAAGAAGTCTTCATAAAGTTTGAAGATGTCCTCATCCATTGGTATAGAGAACTCCTTTACCGGCTTTGTTCCAGCGAACATGAATCTGATTATTTCAGGCAGATATATTTCAAGCACGTCTGTTAGCTTCAAGACATTTCCGAGGGACTTTGAGAACTTTACACCTCCTCCCTTTGGAATTACAAAGTCATACATCTGGTATACTGGAGGCTCTTCATTGAAAACTACCTTTATTATTAATGATCCTGTATCCCATGAACCACCTGGTGCAGAATGGTCTTTTCCACCCGGCTCAAAATCAACTTTCTCAAAGTGCCATCTCATTGGCCAGTCAACTCTCCAAGGAAGTTTCACTATTCCCCTTTCCTTGAAGTTCACTTTGCCCTTATGACCACAGGTACACTCATATTCAACAGCATATTCATTATCATAGCTTGTTACCCTTCCTTCATCCTTCTTGCATTTTTCACAGTAAATATGAAGAGGGAACCATGTTTCAGGCAAAGGCTCTTTTCTGAACTTGTTAAGTACCTCCCTGATTTTCTCTTTTGCAAGCATGCATGTCTTTATTTCTTCAGCATAAACGCAGTCCCTGTACATCTTGCTCTGACTTATGAACTCAGGCATTATACCAACTACAGGAAGAGCATCTGCTACATCTTTCTCCATATGTTCTGCATAACTCTTGTGGCATCCAAATGTATCAGGCACATCAACTACAGGCTGTCCCATATACTTTTCTAATTCTTCTCTTTTTGGAACATTTGCAGGAATTTTCCTAATCCTGTCATAGTTGTCCCAGGAATAGATGAACCTTACTTGCTTGCCTGCAGACTTTAGTGCACGGGCAACAAGTTCAACTGTTATCATTTCCCTGAAATTTCCTATATGGATTGTGCCAGATGGTGTTATACCTGCAGCTACCACATACTTGCTCTTCTCTCCTCTTTCCTTGATTACCTTCCTTGCCATCTGGTCAGCCCAGAACATCTCCTCTGCCATAAGCTCACTTTTATATTTAATTTAAATATATATGTTAGTCTTAACTAAAAAAGGAAGGTTGATTGAATGATTGACGGCTACCTGATATCAGTGGTACTGTTCTTTGCAATAATAGGTATCCTGATTTACAGGGACAGGAAGAACATAGAGTTCAAGTACGTCCTGGTCATGCGTAGGACAAAGAAGTTCAGGAACTTTATCGACAGGACTGCACAGCTATCACCGCGCACATGGAAGGCAATCTATACCCTTGCAGTTGTTGTATGCCTTATCTTCATGATTGTTGGTGTGCACCTGCTTCTCAGTACTGCCTATCTCATAAGCGTAGGTCTTATAACCCAGCCAGGTTTACAGCTCATTCTTCCTACCCCGTCTGCAACAGGTGCAATAGGACCAGGTTATATACTGATTCCGTTCTGGTTCTGGATGATAGTTATAGCATTAATACTCATTCCCCACGAGTTCTCTCATGGCGTGATTGCAAGGGCAGAGAAGATAAGGCTGAAGTCAGTGGGTCTTCTTCTGCTTGCAATATTCCCGGGCGCGTTTGTTGAGCCTGATGAAAGGCAGCTGAAAAAGGCAAGGCTCATGAAAAGGCTGAGGATATTTGCAGCAGGCTCGTTTGCCAATTTTGCCATTGCACTCGTTGTCTTGCTTGCGACCATGTTTTTGATATGGCCTGCTTTCACAGGGCCAGGGGTTTATCTGGTTGGTGTCAATGAAACAGGCCCGGCATATGCTGCAGGCCTGCAGCCCAACACAACAATAACAGAGATAAACGGAAAGCCGGTGCATGTGACATACTGGGAGCACCTTGGAGGAAGGGGCTATTTTGTCGATGAAGTCGGGGAACTGGACGTGGATGATGTCCTGGTTGTGAAAGCAAGCGGCAATACATACGAGATAAGGCCCGAGTATGACGAGGTTACCAACAGCACTTACATAGGAATAATGTACAAGCCGGTCTTCAAGGCTGATGAGAAACTGTTCCTCCTTACCCTTATTCCTTTGCTGAACATGATATGGATTTTCAGCCTTGCTGTTGGCATTGTGAACATACTGCCGCTTTACCCCCTTGACGGCGGACTGATGTTCGAGGCAATTGTGGAGAAGTATTACAGGAAAAGGGCAAAGCAAATAGTCCGTGCAGTGACCCTGCTGATGCTCTTTATACTGATATTTGACTTTGTCGGTCCCAGCCTGCTTAATATCTAAAGAATTCTTAGTTCCTTCATTCCAATGTTCCTTTCAAGGAGCTCCCTTATTACCTTTATGTTGTTGCCTGACCTTCCTATCACAACTCCCCTGTCCTTGTTCAGTATGCTCACAATTACTTTCTCACCGCTTATGTCAATTTTCTGGGCCTGGGGTATGAGGTTTTTTATGAACTGTTTGGGGTCTTCAGAGAATTCAAAAATCTTTATTGGCCTTTGCAGAATCCTTTCTGCATTCTTTATGTTCTTGCCTTCCTTGCCTATTGCAAGCGCTGCCTTGCCAGGACTTACCAGGAAATAAAGCGTTTCATTGTTTATGCAGTCCCTTACATCGCAGCCTGTTGCGTTTTCGAATGCAGCTATTGCAAGTATGTCGTCTGTATCAAACTCCCTCATTCTCAAAACACCAAAATTTATTTTTTGCCCCCCCTGATTGCCATGACAGCAATTCCGAAAGGCTTTCCGCAGGATATGCCAAGCTGCTTTCCCGTGCCCTTGAATTTTTCCATTTCAATGCCCGAGACTTTTTGGTAATGTTCAAGGTCCCTGACCGTGTTTCCCGGAACATTGCTGGCAATGATTACCTTTTTGACATTTCCGCCTTTCAGAGCCTTGACCACTTCTTTGGTACCTATGATCACTTTTTTGTTTGCAATCGCTGTTTTGATTTCATCTTCCACTGCCATTTTGAAAACCTTTCACTTAGAATAATTTATGCCTTACTCAAATTTAAACATTACTTTTTTTGTGGCGGTCTGAAAATCAGGTCGAACATGCCTGTTCCAGCAGGGACAACCTGGTTTATCATAACGTTCTCCACAATGCTTTCCAGCTTATCACTCTCAGCAGTCACAGCAGCCTTGGTAAGGTGCTTGATTGTCTCTTCGAAGTTCGCCCTTGCGAGCACCGAGCCCTTTGCTCCTGCAATCCCATACCTTCCGATTGCCTTTATTGTGCCGTCCGCCACCATGACATCTGCAACCAGCATGATGTGCCTGACATCGACATCCAGGCCCTGGTCCTTTAGCGTGTTTACAGCTTCATTGATTATTGCGTTTCTCGCAGCCTCGACCCCGAGCACCTTCTGTACTTCATGGATGTTGTTTGTCATTGTCCTTGCAGGGTTCACTCCTTTCACCCCGAGCACCTTTGCAAAGTTGCTGCCAAGAGTGGTTATGATCCAGTCCCCCTCCCTCTGGTTTATGACAGCCTGCGACACGCCCTTCAGGCCTTTGAGGTGCATGTCAAGGACTTTCTTCTTCAACTTCTGTATGTCCTTTATAGTATAGTCTCCCTTGGGTTTGATGACGAAGCTTCCCTTTCTCGACCTTACATCAACGTCCTTCAATGATTCCTTCAGCACGCTTTCTATCCTGGACATGCTCAGGCCAGCGCCCCTCATCTCCTTCAGGTCAATCATCACTTCAATCTGACCGTTTACAAGGTCTATTGAAGATGAAGAAGCAACATCATTCATTTTGACTTCCCTGATATCAGCAGCAATCTTGTAGGCCCTGTCCTTTGTGTTGTAGGCCTTCTTTAGATAAACAGTCATGGTGGGAGTTTTCGGGCTCCTTCTTGCATCAAATATCTCCACTATCCTTGGAAGGCCGAGCGTCACCTCTATCTGTGCTGCTCCTGCAACATGGTATGTTCTCATTGTATTGTGCGTTACAATCCCATCGAATGTTGTGAAGGTTTTGAGCCCTTCCACAGAAAAATCATAAACATATCTCGAAGAAGGCTTTATACGCCTTATCTTGGCTATCTCGTCCCAAACCACATCGGAATTGGCCATCCGCTTTAAAATTTGGAGTTCTCCTCCGATATCAACACCTTTTGTTTTTGCTAGCCTTTCAAAAAGTCTTATGTAGCGGTGAAGAGCTGTCCTGCCTATTTTTTGACGCTTGGTAAAATTATTGATGTACCTGGTCGGATATTTTAGTTTCTTTGCAACCTGGTACAGTACATCATCAAAACCGCCAATCATGTCTGTAAAGTCTTGAGAATAATCATCCCAAAACCTTTTCGACAACTCGGCCAACCTTTTCAGCCTTTTACCCTTCTCAGGTATGTCAGAACCGATTTTAGACAAGAATATCGGTGCGTATTTATAAGGAATAAGCAGGCCGAATTGCTTGTCCTTGGTCTTATGGGCGAATATTCCGAACCTTGTTAATAGCAGTGCAATTCCATCTATCAGTTCCTTTGAGTTTGAGGATGCCCTGATTATCTTCCTTTTCACGCTGATATTACCGTCTCCATCGAAGTAACCCTTCAACAAGCTTGCAACAAATCTCTCATCAGCGCTGTAAGCGAAATCTGGAACCTTCTTTTCTCCAGAACCTGTCCCGCATGCCGCTTCGATGAAATTGGAGAAAAGCGTTGACCTTATTTTGAAGTCACGGCTTTGTGCAAATCCTCTATGATGCAGGAATTCTTTATAATTAAGGTTAAGGCCTTCTGAGAAATTCTTAACATTTGATATGAATTCGTCGTTAATATTGGAGATGCAAAGCTCGCTTCCTGTGGAGTGGCCCTCGGACAAATAAGCGCCTATAAACCAGCCAAACGCAGCATCCAATGTCATCTGCTCTGGCAGGGACGTCAGCCCTCGCACAGAACGTATGCGCCCCTCTTCCCTGATGGTTTTCATTTGGGGCGGGAGGAAACCGCCTATGTTTACGAAGCTGGCGCAGTTTTCAGGCAGATACCTTATTGCAGGGATTCTGTCCCCAACCTTGAGTTCCTTTCCAGCTATGGAAACTATTTTGTTGTGCTTTCTTATTACAAAGGAATGGAAGTCTGTTGCTGTGATCTCCCTTCCAGACCTTGTTGTTATTTTAATCAGGGTTTCCGGGCTTTCGTGCCTGTTGCACGCAATCACCCTTCTCCATTCCATCTTCTCTTCTGGGTTCAGGCTCAATACAAAGAGCTTTTGCTGTTTGGGCAGGTCACAGACCTCATACTCACCTATCCTCTTGAATCCGAATCTTTCAAAATTTTGATCAATGAAATGACCAACCTTGACTATTTCAATCCTACCCGCATCCTTGGTCAGCACATTTTCATCATAGTCAACGCACATCTGGGTAGCTGGTTCAGATATGCTCTGTGCAGCCACCATGCCGAATGCTTCACCTGCTTCAAAGAGGCTCTTGTTGTACATTTCAATTATCTTTTTCTCGATCTTGGACTTTTGCGCTGCAGTTAATCTGTATGCCTTCATCTTTTCCTTTGCTTCTTCCCGCAGCTTAGGTGGCAGCTCTTTGAGTGACTTTACTTTCATTTGGCAACACCCTTTATTATTTCATCAACATCTATTGCTCCCCAGTCTGATTTTGCTGGATCAATGCCGTCCTCACCTGGCTTGAACTGGATTATGACCTTCCTGTTGTCCCTGATTGTACCGTCATATTCCACTTTCAGGTCCTGTAGCGCGTTCATCAGCCTTCTTTCCAGATAACCGCTGTGCCTTGTCCTCAGTGACTTGTCCATGAGGCCTTCCCTTCCGCTCAACACATTGAAAAAGAATTCAAACGGATTTAGTCCGTGCTTGAATGCGCTCACCACAAAACCGTGCGCCATCGGGGTCAGGTCCCCGGCTTTGAAGTGCGACAGCGTCCTCCCCCTGAATCCCCTGTGTATTCTCTCACCGAGCACATGCTGCTGTCCCAGTATTCCGCTCAGCTGTGCAAGGTGTGTTATGTGGCCGCGGGCACCGGATTTTGCCATGACAACAGCGCTGTTTTCAACAAGGTCTGATGCAACTATTTTTCCAATCGAGTCTGTCAGGTTTGCAAGCAGCTTTAGTGTGTGCGCTTCAAAACTGCCTTTCGCATCCCTTCCTGGCAGGACTTCGATCCTGTTGTTGGCATAATCCTCAATCAGCTGGTTGGCACCAACTACTCCCTTTTCAATTTCCCTTTTTATTTTTTCCAGTGTGCTGATGTTCAGGTCAATATCATCAAGCCCTATTGTGAATCCGTGCTTCTCAAGGAAAATTATCCCAAGGAGTGATACCCTGTCAATGAACTTGTGCGCCTCTTCTGTACCATACTCCCTTTCAATCCTGTCAATGACCTTTCCTGCCTCCCTTCCTATTGCCTTCTTGTCTATCACACCCCTTTCAAGTTTTCCGTTCCTTATTACAACATAACCGTCATTCGGGCACGTCCCCTTTATGCATTTTTCACATCCGCAGACCTTTGCCTTGAATTCCATGTTAAGTCCTTTCGGAAGGAGCATGGAGAACAGTTCCTTGCCGGATATTTTCTTTTTGCTCGGTAGCTCTGCATCAACCCCTATCTGGGAAAGCAGGTAGAAGGCATCCTTCCTCGAGAGCTCGGTTTCCTTCTTTGTAAGCAGGTAGGCTCCTGAAACATGGTCATGCTCGCATCCTATGATTGGTCCTCCGAACCTCGGGCTCCTTATGTGGTTCTGCACGCTCATCAGTAGCCGCGCTTCTGCGCGCGCCTCTTCTGTCTGCAGCACATGCAGGTTCATCTCGTCTCCATCAAAATCAGCATTATAGGGCGGGCACACGCACAGGTTCATTGTGAATGTCCTCCATGGTGTCACCCTCACCCTGTGGGCCATTATGGACATCCTGTGCAGTGAGGGCTGTCTGTTGAAGAGCACAATGTCACCGTTCCTCACATGCCTCTCAATGATATAGCCAGGTGATATCTCCTGGGCGACCTCTTCCTTGTTTTCTTCTGTTATCTTCTTCCTCTTGCCATCAGGCCTTACTACATAGTTTGCAGACGGCCATACAGGCGCGTTCAGAATGATTTCCCTCAGCTTTTCCACATTGTGTTCCCATACACTCAATGGGATTGTGAGCTCCCTTACTATGGACCTCGGAATGCCCACCTCATTGATGCTTATGTAGGGATCAGGTGATATTACTGTTCTTGCTGAGAAGTTCACCCTCTTTCCTGCAAGGTTCTGCCTGAACCTTCCTTCCTTTGATTTCAACCTGTCAGCCAGAGTTTTCAATGGTCTTCCGCTCCTGTGCCTTGCAGCAGGTATTCCTGATAAGGTGTTGTCAAAGAAAGTTGCAACATGGTACTGCAGCAGTTCCCACAGGTCTTCTATTATGAAGTCCGGCGCACCTATGTCAATGTTTTCCCTTAGTCGCTGGTTGATTCTTATTATGTCCACCAGCTTGTGCGTCAGGTCATCTTCTGACCTTTCGCCTGTTTCCAGGGTTATTGATGGCCTGGTTATTACAGGCGGCACAGGCATGAGTGTTATTATGAGCCATTCTGGTCTTCCTCCCCTGAAGCCCAGAAGCTTAAGGTCCTCGTCAGGTATTTTTTCCAGCCTCTCCCTGACTTCCATTGTTGTCAGCGCTTTTTCATCTTCCAGGAATGTGTAGGGCTTCTGGAACTTTATGGCCTTCTGTTCAGTACCGCAGTGCGTGCACTTCTTTGGTCTTGTTGTTGTTGATGTGGTGATTATCCTTGAGCACTCATTGCACATTACTCTCAGTATCCTGTAAATCAGTTTTGAGTACAGTACATGGATAACCGGCCTTACCAGCTCTACATAACCGAAGTGGCCGAAACAGTTTCCTATTGTCTGTCCGCATGTCCTGCACCTGAGCCCAGGGTCTATTATGCCCAGTCTCGGGTCCATTACTCCGCCCTCTATTGGGAAACCGTCATTGTCATAAAGCTCGGGCCTTGTTATTTCTGCTTTTGCAATCTTCTTTACCATTGTTGGCGAAAGCAATTGGAAATCAATCTGGTCTATCATCCGCTCACCTGTAGTTTCGGATATATCATCATTGCCTTGAGCTCGTCCAATAACAGCTTGAATGCATAGCTCATCTCAATCTCGATAATGTCTGTTCCCTTGCATGCCGGGCATACGTGCGCGTTTTTCTGCTTGTCCCATACAGCTGTTAGTCCGCACTTCTTGCACATTGGGACAGTGACCTTGTCTGAATCAAACCTTTCTTTGAGCGTGAGCACAGCACCGTGCGCTATCAGGCAGTCCTTTTCCATTTCTCCAAGTCTCAATCCACCCTCCTTTGCCTTTCCTTCTGTTGGTTGTCTTGTCAGAAGGGTCACAGGCCCTCTTGACCTTGCCTGAATCTTGTTCGCAACCATGTGGTCAAGCTTTTGGTAGTAGCCGCAGCCCACAAATATCTCAATATCATACTTCTCTCCTGTTATCCCATTGTAGAGTGTTTCCTTTCCGTCGCTTCTGAATCCAGCAGCATGAAGCATCTTCCTCAGCTCATCTTCTGTAATGTTTTCAAATGCACTTGCATTGGCCTTGAACCCATTGAGCGCACATGTCTTTCCACCAAGAATCTCCAGCAGCTGTCCAACTGTCTGACGGGAAGGAATCGAGTGCGGGTTCATGATTATGTCAGGAATATAGCCTGAAGCAGTAAAGGGCATGCTCTCCTCTTCTGCTATGAGACCTATGACTGACTTCTGGCCGTGCCTTGATGCAAACTTATCCCCGACTTCGGGTATTCTCATGTCCCTTACAGCGACCTTTATGAGCTTGTTGCCATTGATTGTCTCTGTGGCAAACACCCTGTCAACAACTCCCTTTTCTGTGGGTCTCATGGAGATCGAAGTCTCCCTCATGTTGGCTATTCCGCCCATGAGTTCGCTTGTTGAAAGGAAGCGCATTGGTGATATCTTTCCTATAAGCACATCCCTTCCTGTGACAGGCTGTTCTGGTGCAAGAATACCATCCTCATTCAGGTTGGCATAGTCCTCCTCGCTCCTGTACCCCCTCACGTCCTTTTCAGGCGCACCTATTTTGTCTTCCTGTCCTCCCCAGTATCTCCTTTCCTCACCGCTGTATATCCTGTAGAAGAATGAGCGGAAAAGACCTCTTTCTATTGAGGCCTTGTTGAATATTATTGCGTCCTGCATGTTATACCCATGGTGGCTCATAAGGGCTATCACAACATTGAACCCTGAAGGATGTTTTTCAAGTCCTGTGATGGGCACTGTTAATGTGCCCACAAGCGGGAGCTGCGGGTATGCGAGTATGTTTGATTTGGTGTCAGGCCTCAGGTTGGAGTTCAACTGGTACACCCCGATTGCCTGTCCCACCATTTTTGCACCATAGTTGACCCTGTCCCCTCTGTTGTACTGGGAAAAGGGCAAAAGGCTTGCTGAGATTCCCATTATTGCGAGCGGGGTGAGCTCCATGTGCGTGGTCTCTGGCATGATTTCCTTTTCATTGAGTGCAACCAATGAACCATCTTCCTCTTCAGCATCAACGTATTCTATTACCCCTGCCTTGAGCAGGTCGCTCCACTTCATCTCACCAGCAATTATCTTTTTTACATGTTCCTCCATGAGCTTTGACCTTCCGTTTTCCACTATTATCAGGGGTCTCCTCACCCTTCCGGAGTCTGTATTGATTCTTATCTCCTTGATGTCAGGATAATGGACCATGTTTACTGTGTTCGGGATAAGGTCTGCCCTTCTCTTCTTTCTGATTGTGCTGATTATTTCAGGTGAGTCAATAGTGCCTATTGTTGTTCCATTGAGCACCACAGCAATATCACCTTCCTTGAGCTTCAGCCCCTTGACAAACTTTTCCCTTTCAACGTCTGTCAGCCCTGTTGTTATCTCTGCCATTATTGCCAGGTGCTTTCTCAGACCTATTGTGGGTCCTTCTGGTGTCTCTGCTGGACAGAACCTTCCCCAGTTCGTTGGGTGCAGCTCTCTTGCTTCAAAGTGCTCCTGAGTTGAAGTCAGGGGAGACAGCACCATCCTGAGATGGGAGAATGTCTTGATGTGGTTTGACCTGTCAAGCCTTTGCGACACACCTGTTCTTCCTCCTGTCCATGCACCTGTTGCCATTGCAGAAACAAGCTGGTTGCTCACCACATTTGATTCCACAATGGTCTGGATTGGCGGTAGCTTGCCCCTCTTTGCCATTTTCTGGTAATTGTACTTTACCCTTGTTATCAGTCCCCACCTGCCGACAAGTATTGACCTGAAAAGTATTTCCAGCAGGTCTCCTGCCATCCTTACTCTCTTGTTTGCATAGTGGTCTATGTCATCTTCCTCAATAATGCCAAGGGCCAGCTGTATTATTTTCCTTATTGCGATTGTGAGGTACTTTGCCTTGTCCTTCCTGTTCTTTGATTCCTGCCCGAGATGGGGCAGAAGGTAGCGGTCAATTATCTGCTTCACCCTTTCCTTCTGGTATTCCTTCTGCACTATTTTCATTGTCTTTACCATGAACTCGAATGCTTCCTTTGTTGTTGCAACGTCTGTTTCAAACAGGTTTCCATAGAAATTGGTTGTCACCCTGTCACCGCCGCCTATTGCAGCTATTATTTCCTTGTCGTTCTCCATGCCGAGCGCCTTCAGCAGGACAACTATTGGCAGCCTCCTTATGTTGGCAAAAGATATGTATATGGAGCTGTCGTTCTTCCTTTCAATAAGGTGCCTCTGCACATAACCGTTCCTTTCAGAATTCACCCTTGTCATCTCTGTGTAGTTTCCCACTTTCTGCTTTTGCACAATTGTCCTGTTCGGCGCAATCTCCTCTATGAGTATGAGTGCCCTCTCAGTGCCGTTTATTATGAAGTATCCGCCAGGGTCATAGGGGTCCTCAAACTCCTCTTCCAGCTCTTCCTTGCTCATTCCATGGAGTGCGCAGTATTTGGACTTGATCATTATCGGCAGGTCGCCTATGTGAACAGCCACACTCTCCTGCTCCACCTTGTTCACAACAGGCGTCATTTCAACAAATATGGGTGCAGAATATGTGAGGTCCCTCAGCCTTGCTTCCATGGGCATTATTTTCCTTACTGTTCCATCAGCTTCCCTTACAACCGGCTCCCCAACAGTCACCTTGCCCAGTTTTATCTGAAGTTCCCCGATTTCAGGCACTTCGGGCTCCACCTTCTCTATTTCATCGATTATCCTCTGCAGCCTGTTCTCAACAAAATCATTAAAGCTGTTGGTCTGGAACTTGATAAAGCCTACCTCGTTCCTGAACTCCCTCATGAAGGATTCTGTTGGCATGGTAATCACTTAACAACAATCCTGTAGTACACGGTTTTTCCTGCAGTGGGGCTCTCCCTTTCTATTTTTATTACGTCCCCTATCTTGGCATCAATTGCCTTTGTCACAGCGTCATTCGTAAGAATCTTGGGAAGCTGGACCTCGTTTATGTTGTGCTTCTCGAGGAGCGCTTTCTTTTCCTCTTCTGAAAGTATTTTGTGCTTTGGCACCATTTTGTGTTTGAGAATATTGTAAGTGGGTTCTTCTTTCTTCTTCAAGTCACAACCTCCTTTTTTAGCCTTTGGCTGCTCATGGACAGGAGATAACTCCGTCTTATGAGTTAATTTGAATTGAACTTTGTTTTTATTGCATACACAAGTTTATAAAGCTTTGCATTCTGCTATTGACGTATTTCAAATAAAAAAGAACAAAATTCCGGTTAATCTAGTGAAGAATCTACTAATTCATTTAAGTCTTTGCCCCCATATTATTCTCTTGTGTCTAAAATTATCAAAAGGCCAATCCCTGACATGAGCGAGGGAGAAGAGATCTCTGATGATGGGGCCTTCATAATTGGAAAAAAGAAGAGAAAAAACGAATCTTCATGGAAAGGCTCTGATAATTTAAAGAAAATGCTCGGTAAAATTCATGTTGACATCGTACAGGGCAAATATAGCGGTCCTGTTGTCAGGGCAGTAGGTGCTGAAAGGGATAATGTGATTTTGTTCTCCGAGGAGCTGCATGTTGCACCAAGAACTGACAATGTGGGCGGCATCTCCGAGTATACGGAATTTGTTAAGATGCTGAAAGAAAACATCCCCCTCAAACCCGGCATCTATGAAGAGCCGATGTCAGGTTCAGTGGGAATGCTGAGCTATTATACTGATGTCGGGTATTGGGACAAGGAAAAAGGAAGAATAGATGCCTCTAGGCATTACAAGATAGAGAATTATGTTATGAGCCTAGATGATATTTACAGCTATGAAAACACTGATGATATGAGCAGGGCGGTTGCCAATGCCTCTGTTCTCAGAGAACTCGAGGAATTAGGCCACAAAGGAAACATAAAGATAGTGCTCAATACAACCATTTACGCCTATCCATGTCAAGATGTAGCACATGAGAATTACTCAAATCCGAGCTGGATAAGGCAAGTGGACTGCAGTAATACATCATGCGATTCAAGAGTCGATTGCGAATACAGAGAATGATGGTTGGTGGGCCCGCAGGGATTTCCAGGCTCCACCCAAGGAAGAGGGTAGAGGGAGAAACATAGTTTCTCCTCTTTTGAACCCTGGACTTGCAGGTTTCTTTCACAGGCAAAAGCCTCAAATCTTTTATCCTAAGATAAAAGCCTGCCACTCTACCAGACTGAGTTACGGGCCCGCTATAATTGAGATAGTTGGGATAGCTTAAATAAATTTGTTTTAGATGCCTGCTTCTTCAAGCACGTTTTTTGTGCATGAATATATTTCTCCCATTTTCTCTCCGATTTCTACCAGGTCTATATCTTCCTTTCTTACAGTGAACCAGTGTGTTTCAGAACGAGACTTTCCGCAGCCTATCCTTCCCATTGTCCCGGGATAGGATATGCTTATGCCGCCAAGCATGTAGCCATAACCGATGTAATACGGCTCACTTTCCCTGTTTACTGTCAGTGCAAAATAATCACCGCGTTTTCCCACAGGCCCACGAAGCATGGGTATTATCGGCCTGAATATCTCCTTTATCTTGGGCTTGATTTTGGAGCGCTTCTTTGCCAGGATCGCCATGTATTCCTTGTACTCCTTGCGTGTGTATGAATATATGTAATCCTCTTCCAGGGAGAACTTCACATAGTGCGGGCCTGCCAGGCAATGGCTGATGTCAGGCAGGCTGCTTTCCCTGGGAAAGCATGTCCTGAACCATATCCTTCCGTCGTTCTCAAAGTCATTGTACCAGTCTGCCAGTATTTCATGGTTTTTGAACTCCATTTTGACCTGGTTTCTGCTGTATCGTCCACGAAGCGTATTACTGGAGTGAGTATAATGCATCATGAGCAGCTGCTCCTCTACGCCATACAATATCCTCTCAGCTTCCTTGAAAATATGGGAGTATTCACTGCTGTCAGGCAAGACTGTGGCATATATTGTTTGTCCAAACGTTCCTTTTTTTCCTATGGGAGAAACTATGGGCACTATTTTTTTAGCACATTCATGTACGTTTTCATACAGCATGAGAAATATTGTCAGTAAATCTTTAAATTTAGATATAGCCTGGGCTAGGCAGATAAAAAACAGAAAATCTGCAATACTAAATTCTAAATCAACTTTAGAACTTTCTCCTTTTCATAAAGCATTCTTTGCAATAAACCGGCCTGTCTGATTTAGGCTTGAACGGAACTTCGCATTCCTTGCCGCATTCAGCGCAAGTAGCTTTATGCATTTCGCGAGGCCTTCTGTTTCTGTCGAAACCGCCCCTTCTGAACTCTGCTATTCTTATCACCTATTTTTTTTCGAACTTCCAAAATGTCCTAACAACCCATAGAATATCAAGGTTTATAAAGGGGTTGGTGTGGCGCCCGGGCTGGGATTTGAACCCAGGTCCTCGACTCGACAGGCCGAGATACTAGACCACTTTTAGCTCTCGGGTGAAATGCCACACCAAGACATACTACCCGGGCATACTTAAGAAATGAGCAGTAACAGTTTAAATACTTTTTCTAATCAAGTGAACCCTTTCCTGCAAATATTGTTGCTATGATGATTGCAAGAATAATAAGTCCCACTATAATCACGAGATCGATTATATCAGAAAAAGCACTTATGGCAAGTATGATCACAGATACTAAAATAATGAGACCAATGGCAAGTTCCCTCATGACTTGCCTTTTGCTTACTTTCCTTTGTTTTCTTCTCTTTGCCATGAAATTCTATTATTTTGGTAGAATAAAAAGTTATGGTCGCAGCGTCCTGGATTTCCCATGTTTTCCACAGTACAGTCCAGATCACTGGAGCGATTCATTACCGTGTTTCCTCACCCTCCAGGTAAGGTGCAGCTTCTCTGAAGGATGTTTCGGAACGGGAACGGATCTTGCCACTCCGTTTTGACCGCGACCAATGATTATTACTTTCTCAAAGGTATTTAAAGTTAACCGTAGAAATTGCCGCTCCTGTTGCCCAGCATCCATATTGCTATGTCAAGCTCCTCCGGCCTCATTTTAAGCTTTTTCGCTAGCCTGAAGAACTCCTTCTCGTTCTCAAGGTACTGCTTCCTGTTCAGCTTGCCCACTTCTCCCCGGAACTTCCAGTTTTCCTGCATGAACCTCTGCACATGGACGTCAAGTATAGCCAGGCCAAACACCCCTATGTTCCTCAGATAGTGTGAAGCCAGTTTCATGCCCATTCCCTTCACATTATCGACCAGCCATTCCCTTTGCTCGAATGGCGAAAGGGAAAGGTTCTCCTTTATCCTGGGCAGCTTTTGCCTTGCCTTGAAAAGGTACTGTGCCTTCCTGTCAGCGAACCTCACACCAGCAAGGGAGTTCCTTATTTCTTCCATGTTCGCTTCAAAGAGGTCCCTGCATCCCTTCAGCCTGTCAACAGAAGCACGGCAGTTGGCTGCCTTTGTCTGGGAAGTGAGCATGCAGAAGAACATCTCCTGCAGCAGGAAACCATCATTCTTATTTTTGGTTGATTCCAAAAAATTCCTTATCTGCCTCCTGTTCTGCATATAGACCTTCCTGAGCTCTCGCATACTGGACATAAAAATCACAAATGGTCCCGCGAGGGAGATTCGAACTCCCGATCTACCGGTTTCCGAGCGAGTGCTAACGCAACAAGCACTTAGCGTGCTCGCCTTTGGCCACAGTGGAAAGCATACTTTTTAGTTTTCTTTTTTTAGTCTTAACACCAAAACCTATATGTTTTGAAAACCTCTCAAGGTTTTCTACGCCACGAATTATAATGGCAAACACATTTCTTCGTTTTCCATAACCACTTCGTATACTGCACTTTATTTCAAACTCTTCAAGCAGCTTTGCTATTTCATTAAGGCCATCAATATTTATCGAGTAAAGGCGTATTTCCCTTCTCGATTTGATAACAGATCCTTCGTCATCAAAAAAGGCCATTAAAAAGGCGGCCTTAACTTGCTTGGAAGAGTTTTTTATCTGCTGAGGTACATTCCAGTCTTCTGACCTGAAGCGTCCAAATTTCTGCAAATCTTCAAATGCTAATTTGGACCTAAGGTATACAGCTTCTATGGGCATTCCTGTTATTCCTGATGTGTTAAGCATGCGCTTTATGTTCAGCCCATATACATGTTTCAGGTCTTTGGCAAACCTATTAAGTTGCTCGGCATCACGTACCTCATATTTTTTTGTATAGTTCGTACCGCTTCTGCATGTACTTCCATCAGCCTTGAGGTTCGCCAATATTCTAGCCTTTGCTTCTGAAACTGTACCTTGTTGTTCTATTATAGGTTTTAGTGTCGTCATGCTTTCTCACCGCACAGCCGGTCGCTCTACCAGACTAAGCCATCGCGGGATATCAAGAAATTGGTGCTGTAGATTATTTAAATCTACTCGGTCTTTACCTTGAGTTTTGGCTTGGGCCCGTGTGCACCTGTTATTACTGGCTTGCCTGAATAAACGAACAGCGTCTTGTCCCCTCTCTTTGCCTTCACACTGGCAGCAGGCAGCTGCATTGTGCCCCTTATCCTGCTCACAGGCTTTATCCTGTAGTGGAGTATCATCTCTTCTCCCTTCCTTACCCTTCCTATTTTCCAGAAAAGCTCTGTGCCAAAGCCGGTCTTCTTTGCAACAGGCTTCAGTGTCTCGAACTTGCCTGAGAGATTGAAGGTAGGGGGTATGACGTCCCTTACAAGAACATTGTGCGCCTCTGCACCCCTGTTCTTTATCAGGATTGACATTGCATACTCGTCCATTGTCCTGAACATCCTCTTCTTCACAGCAAGCGCTGTTGCCTGCAGGTAGCTGAATAAGATTGCAATTACTAGGATAATCATTATGACTGGTATCGGCCATATGAATTCGCTGTACTTTACTTCTGCAGACTCGCCAGGTTTCAGTGTTCTCTTCCAGACCCATTCAGCGCCCCTTTCATCTGGCTGCGGGCCCGAGTAAACCACCCAGAAGTACTGGGAGACAGATGATGATATTCCTGCTTCTTTCTCTGTGTTGCCCTTGTTGGTTGCTACCAGCTTTATTGTGCTCCCGAAAAGGAAGCTTGACACGTCCCTTTCTATGTCAATGTTGTCAATCACAGCAACCTCAAACTCCCTTGTCTCTGTGTCAAGGTTGATGCCGTTACCAATCAGCACTGCAACTATGCTAAAGGAGCCAGGAGAATATCC
Organism: Candidatus Aenigmatarchaeota archaeon; assembly: GCA_046760225.1. Classification (GTDB taxonomy): domain Archaea; phylum Aenigmatarchaeota; class Aenigmatarchaeia; order Aenigmatarchaeales; family JACQIB01; genus JAWABM01. The sequence goes on along the minus strand of JBHIDR010000003.1, from coordinate 24,137 downwards.
TTCAAGTGAGAATGTCTCTGAAATTTCTGTTGAGCCGCTGATGTTCATTTGTCCAATCTCTATTTTCTTTTCCTTTTTGCCCAGCATGAGGGAAAGAGTGGCGTCCTTTATTGCCGACGTGCCAACGTTCTCAATCTTCATTGAAACATTCACGCTGTCCTTGCATGACGTGCAGCTGGTCTCAAAATCCTTTATCAGGGCAGCTGATGTCCTCTGCTTGACATTGACAATAAAAGGGACCTCTATCCTCTCCCCGGCCTTTTGCACATGGAAATCCAGGCTATAGCTCCCGGCCTTTGTGTCCTCTGGTGGTGTTACATATATCTTGACAGTAAAGGAGCCCCCTCCTGGGACCTTTACAGACGGGCTTTCAAGCCTTATCCAGTCTGTTGGGAACACAGACAGGGAGAACCAGTTCTGGGTTCCTGCATTTGTTATTGTTGCTTCAAACACAGCTGTGTCGCCTGCAAAAACCTCAGGCTCCTCGCTGACATCAGCTGAAAAATCCACAGCCATGGCTGAAGCAGCCATTATCACTGTGAAAACCGCCCCCCATATCAAAATCTGTTTCATCAGTATCACTTTATTTTTGTGCTTCCCGCTATATATAAATTTTCTAGCCTGCTCTTCTTGCTCCAATATAAGCAATTCCAAGCAGTGCAGTGATTATGGCCATGCCCACAAGTATCAACGTGCCGCTGCCCTTGACCCTTATTATTATGTCGATTATGCCTTGGGCAGGTCCAGCATCAGTCGGAATACCAATCATGCTGATGAAGACCTCTCCTATGGAGACTATGAGGCCGAGCCCCAGTGTGAGTACCAGCATTACAATGAAAATAGATTTTATTGCCTTTGCTCCTGCACTTATCTCCCTCTTTTTCTTCACTTCTCCCCTTGGCTTTTCTATTGGCACATGGTCAGCGCAGAATACTCCCTTGTCAGTTGGCCTTGCGCAGTTCTCACATACAATCTTTCCACAGACTTGGCACCTCCATTCTGCTTCTCCCTTACCACATCTTTCGCATGCAGGCATAGCTATCACTAAAGAATTTAATGCACGCCAATATAAAGTTTCAGCTCAGCGTTTCTTCCGCACAGGCTTCTTCCTTTTGAATGCTGCAATACCTAAAATTCCACCAATTGCTCCCAATATGAATGATTGTACTGAAGTCTACTTCACTTTTTCTTCCTTGCAGGCCTTGCCTTCAGGCTGTCCCATATCCAGACCGTAATGCTCGCAACAACCCAGAAATATACCAGACTGATTATATCTAGTACAAGTGCTCCCAGCTCTGATCCGGTGTAGTGGAAGATTATGTAGGGCATGTATCCTATCCAAGGCGTGAGCATGTCACTGTAAACTGGTACGCCAAATACAGAGCGTTGAATATCGTACATGATAAAATAGGTCACACCTGTGAAGATGAACAACCAGATTGTTGCACGTCTCCAGTCAGGCCAGAATACATCTATTATTGTGGTCTTCATACGCTTCTTCCTTCTGTATATCATAAAGAAGACTGCTAGAATAATTGCTCCCACAAGGAACAGTTGAATCAATAGTTTTATCACTTTTTCACCAAAAAGAATATGGAAAGACCAGTTTATAAATCTACCTAAGAATTCCCCAGCCGATTAGCCTCCACCTGTCCTCAAGTCTCCTGCTTATTGCAGCCCTTTCACCAGCACTTACAACAACAGGCAGCTTCAGGCTGGTCTCAACAATTCCTTTCTTGATTGAATCCACAGCCCCAACTGTCCTGGATGTACCCACGTTTATCATGAGCAGCTCTCCCATCTTTATGGGCTGTATTCCCTCGAAAACATGTGCTTCAAATCTCAGGGAGTTTGAGATTGAGGGAAGATTGCCAGGCAGGCCAACAACACTGCCTGCAAGATAGTCAGCCTTTGTGAGGTTTGGGTCAAGTGTTGTCATCACCCCAACCAGTCCTCCTGGCCCTGCTTCATCAAGGTTCTTGCCTGCCTTCTGCAGGCCCTTTATCTTTGTTGTGATGCTGCGCCATTTGTCCTTTATCTTTACTGGTGCAACCTCTATTTCATCACCTTTCTTAAGCTTTCCTTCTATTATTGCACCACCAAGAACCCCACCATTGAGCTTTGGTGGTTCTGTACCTGGCTTGTTTATGTCAAAGCTCCTCACAACCAGCATCTTTGGGTTTGCTTCTGGCTTCCTTTCTGGTGTGGGCATGATTTTATGTATTGCCTCAAGAACAGAATCTATGTTTATCTTCTGCTGCGCAGAAACAGGTATTATGGGTGCGTTCTCTGCAACAGTTCCTTTCACAAACTCCTTTATCTGCTTGTAGTTCTCCATTGCTTTTTCCTCATCAACAAGATCTACCTTGTTCTGGATTATTATGATATTTCTTATCCCACTGATGTCAAGTGCCATGAGGTGCTCGGCTGTCTGCGGTTGAGGGCATTTCTCATTTGCAGCAATTATGAGCAGTGCACCATCCATCAAACTGGCACCTGCAAGCACAGTTGCCATGAGTGTCTCATGCCCAGGAGCATCAACAAAGGAGATTGTGCGCAACAGCTCTGCTTTTTCCATGCAGCCAAGGCACTTGTCTGTGCTCAGCGTCTTTTCACACTTCGGGCACCTGTATATTGTTGCATCAGCATAACCGAGCTTTATTGTGATTCCCCTTTTCAGCTCTTCAGAATGCAGGGCAGGCCAGCGGCCAGAAATTGCTTCTATAAGGGTGCTGTTATGACATACTATACCACCAAATCCTCCTACGAAGTTATGATACTTTGGTACAAACAAATCAACAACATAGTCGTTATAATGCAAGTGTTCTATTCTATTTACTTTATCCCAACGTATCAAAGGAGATGCTAACAAACTAAGGTTTTGATAAATAATCTCAGTTCTTTTAGTTTTATCTTCTGCCAACTGTTTTATAGTATCTTTTAACTTGCTCCTTACAATTTTGTTTTTGTATTTATTTTTCAGTATCTTATTAACTATAGATTTTGAAGAATTGATTTTTCTTGCTAATGTTGTTTGAGGAATCTTAAAATTTTTAACTATAGTATATAAATCTCCCTTATCTTTAAGCTTCTCCGATTCTTTCAACCATAAAGCGATATCCTTAACTATCTTATTTAATCTAATTTTGGTTATCTTTCCATTCGCATAATAGTAATAGTTTTCTTTAAGAGTGAAATTAGGTAAAATTTGTGAAAGTTCCATCAAGATGTTCGGATTTATCGGAACAAGTGAGTATGATGGTGGGTTTGTAGGCTTAATTGTTTTTAGGTACGCTTTAACTCTTCTCGATTTGTTTTTATCATAAATACCTATTTTTTCTATAAATCTTCTAAGGTTGTGCTTTCCTTCTATGCGTAAACTATATTCTATATTACGATTCTTTCTTACACCCTCTTTTAGGTGATGTTCTATTCCAAAATTGTGCAAGATAGTAGAGATAATATTTATATTTCTTTTATTAATTTGAGTTATTTTTATTGAATTTTTTCTTACATCACACTCTAAAGCAAAAAAATATTTTAGAAATAAAGCTTGAAGGTTTGGTGGCAGAGAAAGTATCCAGTTACAAATAGGCGATTTCTTTGATGCCCCAATCTTAAGTCCAAACCTTAAACATATATATTCAATAAACGGTTTTGAATATAATTCACATCTTTTAACATCATTATTTCCGAATGCGATTTTAGATTCAATTCCAAATATGCTTTTAGATATCTTTTCAAACTCTTCTAATAATTCGGGATAATTTTTCTGAACAACTACTATTCTTTTATAATGAGTATTTCCTTCTGCGTGCAAGAAAGCAAACCATTTTACTATATCCTGATCTATAATCTTTATGTTTTTGAATTTAGTATAATTTTTTCCAGAATGGCGAGATTTATAACCAACCAATATTTCGTTTTTAGAAAGTCTTACTATTCTATGTTTATTACTTTTGAAAAACTTTGATAGTTCTAATTTAACATTATTTGTAGTTTTCCTTTTTTGGCCTAGGGCCTTCTGAATCCATGAATAAGAAAAATTTGTCGCCTTTGCTATTTCTCTTAAAGAAAAATTACCCAAAATACGCAAAGTACTAAATTCCTTTTCATTTAACATAGAGAAATTAACGAAGTTTCCCGTCTTTTCTTTAAGTTTGTTATAATCAATATTTGTCATAACTAATGGATACCTTTTTCTTAGTTCCTTGAGATAACTATTTTTAAGTTTTATTTTACTAGGGAATGTACCCAAATTCGAAACAGCAATATAATCCCCAACTTTAATCTCTTTCATTTTTTTCCATTTTAAATTACCGCCTTCATTTATTAGCAAAGGATGTTCTTTAGTTGCCTTTATACTTTTACCATTTTTTGTAATCATTTTAAGAATGGGCCCTTCATATTTCTGTATAAATACTTGTGCTTTCGTTCTGACAGTTTGTAATTCAGAATCAAGACTATAAGTATAAAGATTTGGAATGTTGTATAGCCATTCATTTTTCTTTGAAAAAACAATATTCCCTTTAGATTTTGCTAAGTCCATTAATTCCTGTCCTGAAATTAGCTTATTATTAATAAACATATCTTCATCTAATGCAACGCATTTCCCGTGGTCCACGTTTTTAGCCAAGCAACCCGCAAGTTGCTCAGTGTCCAACCGTACCTATGTTGACCTCGGGAATAAGCCTTGGGTCGATTTTTTTGGTCATATTTCACTCCCTATTTCAATATAGCGGGCGAGGTATTTAAAAAGATTGAGTTCTTTCTGCCTTTGAACTCTCATACCATCACCCCCAAGCCAGTCTTCCATTATTTCCGCCTCAAAGTCCGCTATGATTTGACTTCTTTTCATGTTCACACAACTTTTACACAGACACATATTAACACCTCCGAAGCTTTTCTTCGTCACCACGACGCCTGTTCTGGAAGCGATACTTGCAAAAAACAACATTGTTGCAAGAAGTGACTGGGCAGTCTTTTATGAGGGCGAGACCAAGCACGCGGTATTTATGATTCCTTACCCAGACAAGACGACCGCCCTGCTTTACATAGAAGAGACGTCCGGATACAAGGTCCCGACCGCAGAGAACTTCCGCTCCGAGATAGACGACGCGCATGAAAGGTTCGAGGCCGGCGCAAAGAAGTTCAGCTCGATCCTGCGCAGCGGCTTCGTAGAGGACTTCAACGTGACCGCTTACTATCTCTACTTCCCCGCACAGCTTTAATTACTACCATCCTTGATAGAGTTTTTCATATTCGTACTGTTCAGTTCTGCGATTGTAAACGAGTCTTCTTGCTCCCAGATCTGTTATGACTATATCTACAAACACTTTATCTTCGCTTATCCATGTATCCCTCATTGATATCAGCCTCATTTTTCTTTCTCTTCTTCCTTCTTCTCCTCGGCCGGCTGCGACGGCGCAGCGGACGGAGTCCGCGCCGCGGGCTTTTCCTCTTTTTTGGGCGCTTCCTCTTTCTTCTCTTCGGGTGGCGCCTCCTCCTCCTTTTCCGCGGGCGCCTCTTCCTTCTTTTCCTCTGGCTTCTTTATACCAAGAATCGCTGCAACATCGCCTTCACCTTCAACAATCTTAACATTTACCTGTGCGTTGTTATCAGATATCTTGTTCCCCCTTACATACTTCCTTTTCCTCACGCCCCTTTTCCTTGGCACATATCCAGGCCCATCAGAAAGCAGGATTTTCTTCCTTCCGCTTCCTTCCATGTCAGTCCTCATTGGGAACCCGTCCTTGTCACTTCCTCCAGTGACCTGCAGGGTAAAGCCGCTGAGACCAACTATCGAGCCATCGAACTTGTCACCAATCTTCAGTCCGATTAAAGAAGGAGCGTCCTTTTCTATCTGATAGCTCTTCCTTGTCTTGGGTTCATTTATCACTATCTTGAAAGCCATTCAATTCACCTCCTCAGTTTTGCTGCTATAACAGCTCATTACCGAGTGCATATAGAATGAGAAACAAAGTATTTAAAGTTTTTATTGCTCAACCAAGACCAGATTCAACGTCCTCAAGGCTCGAGCCAACTTTTTCTATGTCTTCGCTGACATCCTGCACAGCCTGGGACGCTTCCTCCTGGGACTTTATGGCGGTCTGGTTGATGCATCCGCTGACAAAGACCGCAAAGGCCAGAACCAAAAGCAAAACAACTATTTTCTTCATGCAATCACTTATATTCTTTGTAAATATCCTCTTCAAAGATTGGTTCCTCGTCTATATATCTTGAGCGGTATTCCTCTTCATATCTTGGTTCGTATATTGACTCTGGTCCATACAGCTCCCTCCTCTGTTTCTCCTCTTCCATGTGCTGCCTAGCCATGTCTGCGAACGGCCCCTCGCAATGGGGCAGAAGGTCTTCAGGACCCCTCATGCCCATTGCATAGTTCGGATACTTGCAGGTCATGTCCATTGTCACTCCTGCCTTCTCTATTTCCATGGAGCCCTTTATTATGCAGTTTTCACCTTCCAGGCCAACTATCTCAATAACAATCTCGCCTGGAGGTCCTTCATCGCCTGGTTCTGGCGGTGGGAAGAACTTTGTGGGCTTGCAGAACCTTAGCGCGGCATCAAAGCAGCCACCGTCCCTTCCGCATCCTTCCAGCTCTTCTCCTTCAAGGCCCCTTCTGAACATCTCCTCTTCTGTCTCAGCCGGCCCAACAAACTCAGAGACATTGCTCGTCAGCATAAGGTACAGTATGTCCTTCATATAAACGTCCTTAATGTATCTTATGTCATGCCTTATTTCCATAAGGTCATCTATTGCTATTCCTTCCAGCCTGTTTCTCAGCTTCATCTTTATCTCATCAATCCTTGTCTTTGCTCCAGCGAACATTCCAGATACTCTTCTGAACCTTTGCTCCTCGGTCTCATCCCCTGTGGAGGCATAGTAATCAGCAATATCGCCTGTCTTTTGCGACAGCTTGTCAAATTCTATCTTTATTGATTCCAGCTTCAGTGCAAGCGACAGGAGCTTTGCAGAATCAGGGACATCCCTTATCCTTTCATATTCTATGTCCCTTTCGTCCCCTCTTCTTAGGCATCTTACATAATAAGGACAGCCTCTCTCATCCTCCTTGACTATTAATTCACCTCCGTCTCTGTGGCACTCATCAAATGCCTCTTTTGGCACAGGTTTGCACTCTCTTGGCTCTTCGCCAGGGAAGATGCAGTCAACAACATCACATCCATGCTCATCAAAGAACGGTACTATCTCACCACCATCGCTCAAGCATCCTCTCTTTGCTTCCTCTAATTCCTCATGGGAGGGACATTCTGGACGCTCGAATTCCCTTTGAACGCACTCAACAACTATGCAGCCGTCCGGTGCCCTCCTCTCTATGGACCTCATGCCGTTCTCGTAGCATTTCTTGGATATCAGGTGGGTCTCATCAGATGTTGGGCACATTCCAGGCTCAATTGGCTGTATGAACGAAGGACCACCCTCTTCATGAAAACGGCAATGCATCACTTCGCAGCCCCTATGATCACGGAAAAAGTCAGGTTCCCCGCCACTTCTCTTACAATCTTCTATTGCGTCTTCTGGTACAGGCATGCAAGCAGGTTCTTCATATTCCTCACAAATAACTCGTATGTTGCCGTACTCGTCTGTCTCCCCATAGCACCCCTCAGGTATGTACGGCCCTTCTTCAGGCGGTGCAGGCTCCTCTGCAGGGGGCGCTTCCTCTGCAGGTGGTTCTGCTGGGGTCTCTTGGCCTGACGTTTCATTTGGAGGCGTTGTATCCTCACCTGGATTAACTGCGTCCCCTACTGTATCAGTAGTTGTTTCGTTCTGCGCAAATACCAGTGTCGCAGAAACTGTAAGCACGAGTATTACAGTCAATATGAGCAGTTTTCGCATAAATATTATAGATAAAACCGATTTATATTGTTTTCATTTTCCAAGTATTTCCCTTGCCAGCCCAGCTTCAGGCAGGCCATATTCCTCTAGAACCTTCAAGTCCCCCCTTGTTATCACAGTTGTCAGCACATCACCTTCCCTTATCTGCCTGCCAACAGTGGGGCCTTCTATTGAAACAGCCACCCTCTGCCCCTTTTCTGCTTTTTCCACAGTAACGTTCTCTACCTGTATTTGTTTTATTGTTCCTACCTTTGTACCGTCCTTCTTCTGCAGCTGCACACCTGATTTTATAACACCGTCCAGCACCTCCACACCAACTATTGCTGGATTCGACTGCCTGAACACAAATCCCCTGAGAAGCTCTATCTTTCCTGGCATTGTTATTCTGGACAGCTTTTCCTGCTTTTCCCTTTCCTTTTGCTCTGCTATCCATTCATCATATTCTTCAAAGAGCTTGTATATCACATCGCTCTTTAGTACCTTTATGCCTCTGCTTCTGGCCTCTTGTTCAACATCAGCACCTAAGGGGACATTGAAAAGAAAGATTATCCTCTTGTACTTGTCAGCCACTGTTTCCATCTCAATTACATCTTTCTTGCTCAGCGGGCCAACATCAGCTTTCCTGACGCTTATGTTCCTCTGCTTGAGCATATGTATGAGCGCTTCCACGCTTCCAAGTGTGTCTGCCTTAAGCAGCACTCCTTCTCCACCACAGACCCCAAATTCAGCGCATAGCTCTTCCTTCAGCTCTTTTTTTACTTTCTCTACCTCTTCTTCCTTTCTTACAGCAATTATAGGTGAACCTGCTATTGCTTTCTCAAGACCAGGTGCAACTATCTTTACACCTGCAGCAGCACCCACACTTTCCACTTGTTCAAATTCCTTTTCAACCCTTATCTCCCTCAGGGGCTTTGGCTTGAGCAGCACCTTGATCTTCAGTGCCAGGGGCTCGATACCGCCTATCACAATCCAGTCACCCCTCCTTATCTCACCATCATAAAGAATGATATCTGCAGTCAGCCCCAGCCCCCTTGCTTCCTTTATCTCAAGAATAGAGCCCCTGCCTCTTCCAGCAGTGATCTCGAGCTTGTCCTTCAAGAAGTTCTGTGCAAGTCCTGTAAGCATCATCAGAACCTCAGGTATGCCCTCTCCTGTGATTCCAGAACATGGTATGATTGCTATCTGCTTTGTGAAGTCAGTTACCCTGTCATACCTTTCAGCATCAAACCCCCTTTCGCTCAGCTGGCCAACAAGCGTGTAGATGGCCTTGTCAACCCCCTCCTTAACATGCTCAGGCTGCTTTTCAATGCTTTCAAAAAAGCATGCTCCTGGAGAAGGGAACCAGCCAGGCGTCCTGTCTATTTTTGTTGCAGCTACAAGGAAAGGTGTCTTGAACTCCTTGAGAAATTCAAGGCTTTCATCTGTCTGTGGCCTGAAGCCCTCATTTATGTCAATAACAAGTATAGCCAAATCTGCAATACTTGAGCCACGCTTTCGGATTGATGTGAATGCTTCATGCCCAGGCGTATCGATTAGCAATAAGCTAGGTATATCTATCTTTATTTTCATTTTTTCTAGAAGTTCACCACATATTTTTTTGATTGTATCTGCAGGTATAAACGTGGCCCCTACACTTTGAGTTATACCACCTGCTTCTTTAGCTACGATAGCAGTACCTCTAATTTTATCTAATAGAGTTGTTTTACCGTGGTCAACATTTTTGGCTCAATCAGATTGAGTGTCCAAGAGTTGCCACGATAGGTGATCTAATTGCCATAATACTCACTTGTTAATTCTTGCAAACTAGAGTATTTAAATAATTCAGAACTCGTCCAGCTTTTTCTGCTTTTTGAAACAGTCAAGAAAGCCCTGGGCATCACAAATCCCTGTGTTCAGCCAGCCAAAACCCTCCCTGCAGCATGCAAAGCTCATATCATGGTCCTTTGCGATTTCAGCCACTCTTTTCATGTTGTCCCTTCTGTACCTCTTCGGTGCATACCAGTACCATGCTCGCCTGTCGCGCTCTTCAAAGAATATTTTTTCTACCTCCTTTGCTCTTGGCAGCACTTTCTTGAGCTTTGGCCAGGACTCACTGGTAATCCTTAATACAGCCGATGTTGTGTGCTTGACCCCGGCCCTGTCAAGCTCACTTATGGTTGCCTCTATGTCCTCGCTGCTGTTGTTGAAATATGGTATGAGCGGCTGTATCCTTGCTGTGACAGTTGTATATTTGGAAAGCGTCTTCATTGCGCGTATCCTTTTCTCAGGAGAAGGCGCTCTTGGCTCTATGAGCTTTGCCTTTTCCTTGTCAGTGGTTGTTATGGAGAATGATACAGTGGAATCAGCTTTTTTTAGCAGGTACCTGTCCCTGACAACAAGGTCTGACTTGGTCATTATGCAGATAGGGTAATTGTTTTTCTGCAGTATTTCCAGTACGCCCCTTGTGACCCTGTATCTCTTCTCTTCAGGCGTATAGGGATCAACAATTGGGCTCAGGGACACGGGCAGTTTTCTCCTCTTCTTTTTCGCATCTTTCTTAAGGTACCTCAGTACCTCCCTTTTCCTTGGCCTTTCTGTCTTCCAGAAACGCGAGCCATAGCAGTAAAAACAGCCATGAGAGCATGCAGAATAGGTATTGATGGCATATCTAGGGGGACATGAGCACATGGTGCTCTCTGTTGTCTTGAATCTCCTTAGCACCTCCATACCATTCCCTCTTAAGCCTTTTTCTTCAGCCTGTAGGTTTGTTTGCCAAGGTCCTTTATGTAGCCCTCATAGACAAGGTCCTCGAGGAGGGATGGTATTGCACCCACAGAGCCCCTGTGGTCTATTTCCATATTGTCCCTGAGAATCTTGTAGAATTCCTTCCTGTCAAACTTTTTCGGCAGTTTCATTTTCTTTGATTTTCTTAGCATTTTTTTGTATTCCTTTACAGGCAACCTCAGAGGCACGAACGGAAGCCTCTTTCCCTTTGGTTGATAAACATGGAAAGTGCTGCTCGGCCATGCATATGACCATAGTGTCCTTTTTTCATATCCTGCTTCACGCAGCTCCAGTGTTGAATGAATAACTGTCCTTGCCTCGTTATGGCCCTCAAAGCCCATTTCTTCCATAATCATGCTCACAGTAACAGCCCTTCCTTCTTTCATGAGCTTCTCAGCAGTCTGAATAACTTCGACATGGTCAAAGTTAACCTTCCTGTACGTCCTCTTTTTCTTTTCTTCCTTCCTTTTTTTAGGTTTCCTTTTCTTAGGCTTCTCTGCTGGCTCCTCTTTCTTTTTTCCAGCCTTGTAAAAGATCGGGTCTATTTCAATCCCGTCTGTGACAAGCTCCTTTTCCATCTCCTCGAGCTTTTCCATGGTAATATTATATGCGCTTTTGAGGGCTTCATACTCGTCAAGCCTCTTCAGTTTATTCTCAATCTCCTGTTTTTCCTCTTCTAGCTTTTTTCTTGCATCTTTCATACAAATCAATAAGAAAGTAATCTTTAAATGCTTGTACACTTAAGAGCTTTTCGGTCCTAATTCTATTCATGAAAAAACAGCCGAAGAAATACACTGATGAGTACCTTATCCAGAAACTCCAGGAAAAAACCGAACAACTTTGCAGGGCACCGACCCAGAAAGAGGTAAACGAAGACAACTCCATGCCATCTGCAAGTGTTTATTGTCGAAGATTTGGTTCCTATAATAACGCGCTAAAAGCAGGAGGACTGGAAATAAGCAAAAAAGGCAGTTATACAGGTGAAGAACTTCTTGAACCATTAAGAAGAAAAGCAGAAAAATTAGGAAAACTGCCTACAAAAACAGAAGTAAACCAGGACAAGTCCATCCCACATTCAGCCACTTATATCACAAGATTTGGCTCTTGGAACGAAACCTTAAGGGCGGCAGGCCTTGAGCCGAATGAATCATATACAAAGGAGGGGCTAATAGAAGCCCTAAGGAAAAAGGCAGAATAACTGGGCAGGACGCCCACTGTGGAGGAAATAGCTGGGGACAAGTCAATACCTAGTGCAGCTCTTTATTTTAGAAGATTTGGCTCATACAATAATGCCCTCAAGGAGGCAGGTTTAGATATCAATGTTAAAAAGGGCAGGTATACGGATAAAAAGCTAATCGAGCTCCTCCAGAACAAAGCCAAGGAGCTGGGCAGAACACCCTCCCAAAGAGGAATGGAAGAGGATGGCTCTCTCCCATCTGGAAGAACCTATCAAGACAGGTTCGGCTCTTGGAACGAGGCACTAGATGCGGCAGGCCTAGGCACAAATCGTGATTTTTACACGGATAAGGAGCTCCTCAGTCTCCTGAAGAATAAAGCAGAGGAACTAGGCAGGACACCAACTGTAAGGGAGGTAAATACAGACAAGTCCATGCCAGGTGCAAGTACTTATAGTGACAGATTCGGATCCTGGAACAAGGCTGTAAAGGCAGCAGGCCTGGAGCCATATAATCAGAAGTTTGAGAAACAGTATTCTAACGAAGAGCTCCTGAACGTCCTCAAGAAGAAAGCAAAGGAGCTAGGCAGAACACCACATGTATCAGACATTGATGCAGACAAGTCCATAGCGTCTATAGCTATATATTATCAGAGGTTCGGTTCTTTCAAAAATGCCTTAAAAGAAGCTGGTTTGGAGCGTAAAAATTATAATTACTCAGACGAAGAACTCGTTGATATTCTCAAAAAGAAGCATGAAGAGGCGGGCAAATCACCAACTGCAAGAGAAATAGACGAGGATAAGTCCATACCAAGTTCAAATACTTATATTTCCAGATTCGGTTCCTGGAACAAGGCCTTGGAGGCAGCAAACATAGAACCGAATTATAAAATAAAGCCCAAAAGGCGCTCCCTTACAGAGAAGCTCCTTGAAGAGCGGCTCTGATAGCCCATCTTACCGGATAAAGACATAAGCTTTATAAGGCTATATTTCTATATATTTACTATAGGTTGGTGGTGAAATTGCCTAGTGAGCCGAATCTAGAAGAAGATAGTCCTAAAAGTGAAAAGAAGCCGAAAAAGAGGGGTAGACGTAAAAAGGAGCCTGAAAAAAAGCGGCTTTTGAACGTGGTCAAGGGCAGAGATTTCACAGTTCCAAAAACAATTGAAGAAAAAAATCCCAGATGGAAAAAGGACAGAAAGGAGCCTCGCTGGTATGTCTATGCAGGCATAAATGCAGATGAAGAATACAATGATTACGTAAACGAAGCAAAGAAGGAAGTTCTAGACGAAGAATTTGATTTCTATTCATTGAAGCTGCCATACGACCTGAGTGAAGAGTTCATTAAGGGGCTCGAAAAGAATGGCAAATATGATGTTATTTGGCTGAACAAGCCGTTCCTGCAGGAGCTGGATGAGCACGAAAGGATGGCTTTCTTGTGCGCATTATCAAGGCTGATGAAGAAGAATGGAAAAATGACAGCCATATTTGAAACAGACAGGGAAATAGATGCAGAGGAAGTACAGAAGATGCTCAAGCAGTATGGCTTTGAAGAGATAAGACTCGAGCACCGCAAGGAGGAGGACAGTGATGGGATTCTGGAAAAACCATGGGTTCTTGATGCTATTGGCTATTCTGGTGCTGACAATTATTCTGAATTCGGGAGATACATAGCATTGGCTCGCGGGGAGGAGCCAGAGGAACCAGAACCTGAACCAAAGCCCAAAACCAAGAAAAAGGCATACGCCAAAAAGAAAGCAGAAGAACCTGAAGAAAAACTAGAAAAAGAGTTAACAAGGAGGCTAAACAGGCTTGAAAGAGATTCTAAGCCATATGAAAGAAGGAAGGTTAGTTCAAGAATAATACATGTAGGAACAAAATGTATCTATAACAACGACTCCCTTGAAGATATCAATGAAATGGACGCTGAAGAGATTGATGTACCTCTGATCAAGAAAAGGAAAAAGATGGTAACACCCGAGGAGGGCAAAAGAGGAGGAGCAATAAACCCGAATGGTACTGACAATTTCAGTGTCATCCGCATATATACCCAGGCCAAGGAGAAGGGCAGCGCATTTGCTGCACAGGAATTTCTGGGCCTCAACAGCAGTGCCCTCATAGAGGAATATAATTGTGAAGAAAAGACCTTCCAGAGCCAGTACCAGCTAGTAATGGAGAAAATACTGGAAGAGCTTGAAGGAAAGAGAGTCCTCGACCTGGGTTCTGGACCCAAGCCAGCAGTTGCGCAGGCGCTCAAGGACTCTGGTACAGAAGCTGAATATGTGGGCATAGAGTGCGTGCCGGAGTACATTAAGCATGCAGAAAAGAACTTTGAGTCCCCTGATTTCACCTTCAAGGAGGTGCTCATGCCGTATGAAATGTGCACGGAAGACAAGTTCGATGTGGTTACAGCAACTGCCTGCATGGATTACCTCAAAAGACCTGAGAAGGCAGCAACAATATGTGCAGTAAACCAGCTGCTCAACAAAGGCGGAAAGTTCATAATCACTATTCCCACATCCTCAACGTACAACCCAGATGATCTCAGGGAACTGGCAGAACTAAAGCAGCTTCTTGAGAGCATTGATTATAAGGTGGACTACAAGTTCGAGAAACTCAAATTTAACTATACCAGGGAAAATGGGTTTGGTGGGACAACTTATTCACACTCTTGGTTGATTGTTGCTGATAAAACAGAGGAACAAGATATGAGCAAAGAATTTGAATACTACAGGACAATGTCATTGCTGAATGCACGAAAATTCAAAGAAGCAATGAAGGAGATAGAAAAGAACGGCTATGACCTCGAAGATATGATGGGCAATCTCGAGAAAATGAGAACAATTGATGTCATAAACAGGCCTGAGATTGAGGAAAACGGCAGGGATGAGCAGCTCAAGGACCCTGAAACAAGGGATGAAATCGTGTGGAAGGTGACCAGAGGCCCGGGTTATGAGGATTACAGGGATTTGATGTACGATCTTTATGACATTGCAGTTGAAGAAGGAAGCTTGACGTATGACCAGGTATTCGATATGGCTAAAGAGCGCGGTCTTGAAACCGGTTGCATGGTTGCGCTTAAGAGAGACGGTGCCTTATCTTTTCGAAGGGAACTTGTTGACGAATGGAGAGCCAAAGATAAGGATGCACTGAAATCTTGGTTCCAAGGGGATGATTTTGATGATATTGAGGTTATAAAACAAGGTAAAGGACATCCTTCTACCTTGCATATGGTTTATGTGCGCTTATGTAGGGCTTTGCACTACGAAGAGCAGGAGAACGGGGTCTATGCGAACGTCAGGAAAGTAAAAGTCGGAGACTACATCAACCCCGAGAAGAAGCTGGAGATAAAAAGGAGTGGTGATTATGAGTGAAAAATATACTGATGACTATCTTATCGAGAAACTACAAGAGAAGGCAGAAGAGTTAGGCAGAGTACCCACTAGAAGAGAAGTAAACGCGGACAAAGACATACCTTCTGTATATATCTACACAAAAACATTCGGTTCTTATAACAAGGCCCTGGAAGCAGCAGGTTTGAATGTTAATAAGGAATATTATTCAGATCAGGAACTACTAGAGCTTCTCAAGAAAAAAGCAAAAGAACTGGGTAGAACACCAACCCAAAAAGAAATAACTGCAGACAAATCAATACCATCTTCAACTACTTATCGGTACAGGTTTGGTTCCTTAACCAACGCCCTGAAAGAAGCAGGCTTGGACAGGAACCGTGAATATTATTCAAAGGAAGAACTCATAGAATATCTTCAGAAAAAGGCAGAAGAACTGGGCAGGACACCGACTACAGAAGATATAAAAGCGGACAAGTCAATGCCAAATCCGTCTACCTACATAAAATGGTTTGGTTCCTATAACAAAGCCCTTGAAGCAGCAGGTATAGAATTAAATAGAGATTTTAAACACGAATATTCGGAACAAGAGCTCATCGAGCTCTTACAAAACAAAGCCAAGGAGCTGGGCAAGACGCCGAGTAAAAGAGAAATAGACAGAGACAAATCCATGCCACGTTCAAGTACCTATATGAGAAAATTTGGCTCTTGGAACAATGCCCTAGAAGAAGCATGCTTAGAAATACATAATTATACACAAGAGAAGCTTATTGAAGTTCTCCAGCATAAGGCAGATGATCTGGGTAGAGCACCAACTGCAAGAGAAATAGAAACAGACAAAAACATGCCAGGTGTAAATACTTATTGTAAACATTTTGGTTCCTGGAACAGTGCCTTAAAAGCAGCAGGATTAGAATCAAAATACCGAGAATACTCAAACGAAGAGCTCATTAAAGCTCTTAAGGAAAAGGCAAAGGAGCTTGGAAGACCACCAACCACAATGGAAATGAACAAGGACAAGTCCATACCAAGTGCACATACTTATAATCAAAGGTTCGGCTCCTTTAACAAGGCTTTAAAAGAAGCAGGTCTGGATATCAATTGTGAGCGAAAGGACTACACAGACGAGGAACTGCTAGAGCTTCTTAAAGATAAAGCCGAAGAACTCGGAAGAACACCAACTATAGAAGAAGTAATTAAGGATGACTCTATGCCATACCCAGGTGTTTATTACAAGAGATTTGGCTCTTGGAAGAATGCAGTAAAGGAAGCAGGCCTGGAACCGTATATGAGGGTGTACAAAAAGAAATACACTGATCAAGAACTCCTTGATTTCCTCAGGAAAAAAGCAGAAGAGCTCGGAAGAACACCACTAAAAGGAGAACTAAATACAGACAAGTCCATACCAAACCAGTATCTTTATAGAAAAAGATTCGGTTCTTGGGAAATTGCCCTAAAAAAGGCAGGCCTAAAGCCAAACAAAAAAACAGCTAAGAAAAGGAAGCGCTCCCTTACTGAGAAGTTATTGGAGGAAAGGCTTTAGGTTTTCTTGGTCTTTTTCTTTTTTGTTATCCAGTTCTGCCTTTCCGGGACCCTTCTGAGCATGAGCATGTTCTTCTGGCACTTGGAACCGCAAAAGTAGAATATCTTGCCGTCGTTCCTCACAAACATCTTTCCTGTGCCCTGTTCAACATTTATCTTGCAGAAGCTGCACTTTGCCATGTTTATCGCCTTGGTTCCATGCCTCCAGCTGATTCCATCTCTGTTTCCCTGAGCATGAGCATGTCCCCTACTCTCACAGGCCCCAGCACGTTCCTCATGAGTATCTTGCCTGCATCATTGCCTTCAAGTACCTTGCATCTTACCTGCGTAACTCCCTTTACTCCTGTCCTTCCAAGGACCTGTACTACCTCTGCTGCAACTGCATCAGTTGGTGCTGGCATTCAGATCATTCCTTCTCTTTGGCTATTTCATCTATTATCTTCTTTGACTCTCCTTCCTCGATGATTGCAACAGCAGCTGTTGGAACATCAATTCCTGCTGCCCTTCCGAGCTCCTGCTTGGCATTCACGTGCGCAAGCGGTATCTTCTTCTCATTGCAGAGCGGTGGAAGGTGCATTATGACCTCCTTTGGGTCCACATCATCAGCAATAACCACGAGTTTTGCAACCCCCCTTTCAACAGCCTTTGTTGCCTCATTGGTTCCTATTATTACCTTTCCTGTGCTTTTTGCAAGCTCAACAGCCTGTAAAACCTTTTCCTGTTCTACCATCAAATCACCTCATTTCATAAGTTCATCTTGTCATCCTTTCTTTAGAGAACCTTGCTTAGAAAGTATTTAAAGATTACCTGGGTATGGGTTTTAAATTTTTTCAGGCACATTAATTTAACGATAAAATGGATGAGAAGAGGGGAAAGGATGACAGATATCTGAGGCACAAGAAGGTTGATACAAGCAACTTGGAGAAACTGGAGACACTAGACATCAATAATATCAACTCGTTCTACGACATGACAAGGGCACAGGGCAAGACAGCTTTCGGCGGCAGGGCCGTAGGAGACGCTGTTAATGTTCTTGTGGACATGGTCGAGGACAAGAACTGTTTCAAGGTGCTCACGCTGAGCGGTGCAATGACAATAGGAAAGATGAACTATGTTATAGACCACATGATAGACAATGGCATGGTCAATGCGGTCGTTTCCACAGGAGCCCTCATGTCCCACGGATTCATTGAGTCAGCAGGTTATGCGCACTACAAGGACCCAGGAAACATCACTGACGAGGAGCTATACAGGCAGGGCCTCAATCGCATTTATGATTCTCTGGAGCCTGAGACCAACTTTGAAGGTGTTGATAAGATAATATGCAACATCCTCAATAAGATGGACAAGTCAAGGCCGACATGTAGCCATGAGCTCATGGGGGAGCTCGGCAGGTATCTAGACGAGAAGAAGGAGGATAGGTCGCCGATAAAGACGGCCTTCAGGAAAGGAATCAAGATATACATACCGGCGTTCACCGACTCTGAGATGGCACTGGACTTCAATCTTTACAACAGGAGGATGAGGAAGCTGGGGAAGGAAGAAATAAGGTTTGACCCGTTCCTGGACTTCAACGACATTGTGGGTGATGCGATTAAGCATGAAAGGTGGGGGATATTCACTATCGGCGGCGGGGTCCCGAGAAACTGGGTGCAGCAGATTGCGCCCTATCTGGAAGGGCTGTGCTTCCAGGAAATTCATGAGCTGAAAAACAAGGACTTCGATGACAAGCCGTATGACAAGAAGTTTAGGTACGGCGTGAGGATATGCCCGGAACCCACACACTGGGGAGGTCTTTCGGGTTGCACATACAGTGAGGGAATTTCTTGGGGAAAGTTTGAGTCAATAGAGGACGGCGGCAGGTACGCAGAGGTCTACTGTGATGCGACCATAGCCTGGCCGTGGATAGTCAAGGCAGCCACAGAACTATTGGTGAAGAGAGGAAAATTGAAGTACGAAGGCAGCCAGCTTTAGGAAGATGTTAGTGTTCTCCACTTTCCCTTTTAATTATTGACATACAATCACCTGTGCGCATAGTAACAGACTATTTCAGGTTTGACCTTGTCTACGCGCACAAAGCCCACGCGCTCAAACTGGAGGGTGTCATTGATCTTGACTTTCCTTATTTCCGGCTCAGCAAGGCCGTTTAGAAGCCTGCCGTCAGGCATTATTAGCTTTACCTTGATGTTCCTTGATGGTACCCAGTGTATCTTTGGTATGTCCTTGTTGGCCTTGCCCGTGACCTTGGTCTTCCTGTCGATCCTGATGTTGCAGAAGTGCATTAGTCTCACTTCCTTCTCCCTGTTGGCAACATAGTCCATCTTGTCTATGAATATCTTCTTGCTTGTGGGTATCTTCCTGTACTTCCTTTTCCCAGGATATATGGGAGCCCTGACAGACTTCATCACCAGCCTGTCCAGTTTCAGCTCAACTGGCTCACCAACAAAGAAGTACCTGTTGGACTTCTTGTCTATCAGCTGCCTGTTATAGGTTTCAATCATGTCCATTGTGATCGTTATGTCATGCTTGCTCGGGCCAACCTCCTCCACCATTCTCCTGATTGCATCAGGCATAAAGCCCCTCTTCAGGAGGTTCCTTGGGTTCGGGATCCTCAGGTCATCCCAGCCTGACAGCCTGCCCTCTTCAATGAGCAGCCTTATCTTCCTCTTGCTCATTGGTATCCCTGCCACTTCTTTCAGCCTTCCGAAGTGGATTATCACAGGCACTGGCCAGCCGAACAGGGAGTAAAGTATTCCCTGTATCCTGGCATCGTTCTCAAATCCCTTGTCCCTGAGCACGTGCGTTATCTTTAGATCATGGTCCATTATGGTGCAGGCGAAATTATAGAGCGGATAGACCCTGTACTTTTTACCTTTCAGGGGATGCGGAGTCTCAACAACCCTCAGCATGCTGGGCTCCCTCAGGGCAGGGTTCGGGTCAGCAGGGTCGGTCTTCAGCTTCACCATCATCTCATCCTCCTTTCCCTTTTTCAGCATCTTCTTCCAGAGCTCCATGTTCTCCTTTACCTTCCTCTCCCTGCAGGGGCAGGCCTTTC
Organism: Candidatus Aenigmatarchaeota archaeon; assembly: GCA_046760225.1. Classification (GTDB taxonomy): domain Archaea; phylum Aenigmatarchaeota; class Aenigmatarchaeia; order Aenigmatarchaeales; family JACQIB01; genus JAWABM01. The sequence continues at coordinate 4,378 of JBHIDR010000003.1, read as the reverse complement.
CTTGCTCCCTGAAGCTGCTTATTGCCTCTTGCGGGCAGTCACAGACATACATGTTGCCTTTTTTCAGCAGCTCCTCTGCATGCTTGTAGAAGAGTTCCATATTGTCTGATTCAAAGGCTTCCTTGTCATATTTCACACCGAATGTCTTGAGGTCTTGCCTTATTGCATCATAATATTCCTTCTTCTCTCTCTTGGGATTTGTATCGTCCCACCTGAGAATAAGCTTGCCCTTGTACATCTTGGCATAAAGATAGTTGAGCAGGGCAGATTTCAGGTGCCCTATATGAAGATAGCCATTGGGCTCAGGAGCAAACCTCAGAACAACCTTGCCTTTTCTTGCACCTGGCAGCTCAGGCAGCCCCTCCCTTTCCTTTTTCTCTGGCTTTTTTATCTTGCCGAACTTCTTCAGCTCTTTTTCCCTCTTCTCCTTGCTCATCTTGTTTACTTTCTCGATTGCAGATGCTATTTCCTTCTTCAGTTTTGCAATGTCCTTCTTGGACTCAGGATACTCTGCTATGACCTTGCCTATCACAGGCCCTGCCTCTGCCCTCCCGAACTCAACAGCATTGAGCAGGGCATGCTTCAGCACAATATCCTTCAGCTTTGCCATGTAAAATATTTGGAACTTTACTTTAAAAAACCTCTTATAAATGTTTCTAACAACCGCAAGGAAGTCAATTAACATTATATGGAAGTAGAGCAAATATGTTTTATGATTTCTATTGGAGAAGTGAAGATAAACGAACACTTCATGTACATAGAGTTTGATGGAAGGCACAAGGATGAAAAGACAATAGGCCATCTTATTATAGATGACAGTAAACTATATGTACAGTTAGACGATAATCTCGGCGATTATATTGATTCTTTGTGCTTAATGTTTGATACTATTCAAATTGCTCCAGATTTTGATATCATTAAGGACAGGAGACAACTAGCTAGTAAACTGAAGAGTAAGGGATATGGTGCACTCTTTGTGGGGCCTGAGATGAGAAACATAAGGGTGCACAAACACAATCTAAATGACAATGACTACAGTAGTGTGAGGGCTTCAGACTATAGGAATAGTATAATATTTTACAGCAAAGTGCCGCTAAAAGACAGCAATCCCACAGTAGGCGACGATAGCGTTTGTGTCCCTTGAAACATCATAGCTTGTGCTATAGTCAAGTATCTCCCCGTTCTTGGCACCTAGTCTTTTTGCTGCCCAGAGCATTGCAGCTATTGCTCCGAAGCCGCAGATGCTGAGGTTCCTTTCCCTGCATACCTCTACAAGCCTTTCAGGCATTAGCTTGCTTGCATATCCTGCAATCTCCATGTCTGTTTCCTTTATTCTCTTGAGTATCTGCTTACCGCTCCCTGAAAAAGGGGTATAGCCGTACAGCCTTCCATGGTGGGTGAAGTCGCTGCTCGCAATCACCAGTGTCTTCCTGTTGAGCTTTTCAGCAACATCCGCTATCCTGTTCCCAAGTGCCTTGCAGTGCTCCTTGGTATAGTATAGCAGGTTTATTGCAACAGGCACAAAGCGCTGGAACCTTGACCTCTTGTTCGCAAAAACCGCCTGCAGCCATGGCAGCTGCACCTCTATACTATGTTCATTCCTGTGCGCTCCTGGATCATTGAATATGTTATTGTTTGGAAGTTCACCTGCAAACTCCTCATCAACAGAAACAGAGCCAAGGGGTGTTTTCCACATTCCCTTTCCTGTTGCTATTCCAGCACCAGCTCCCATGTGGTTGGGCCCCAGTATGACAACTGTATCAAAATCACTCCCACTGAGAGCGCTGTACACTGAAGCAAAAACCTTTCCGCAATACACATACCCTGCATGTGGCGCCACAACACCCATGCATTGCCTGGGCCGGGCCTTGGACTCGTTCATGAATCTCTTTATCATTGAGGCAAGCTCGTTTGAGCTAAGCGGATAGAATGAGCCAGCAACAGCAGGATTCCTGATTAGCATACTATTAATAGAATTTCATTCGTTTTAAAATTTATTGGGCCTCGAAATCCGAGGACTTTAACTTGAATTCGTCTTCGCTCTTTATGTCCCCTTTGGCAAGAAGGATTTTCTTTGCAAGTGCCCAGTAGATTGTTGCAAGCGCCTTCTTCCCCTTGTTGTTGCATGGTATCACGAGGTCTATGTTCTTGGTCTCGTTGAAGGTGTCACACAGCGCAATAACAGGTATCCTCATTTTCACTGCCTCTGTTACAGCCTGCTTGTCCACAAGAGGGTCAGTGACTATGACAACATCCGCCTCGCTGTAGCCCGGGAAGGAAGGGTTTGTTACTGTTCCAGGAAGGAACCTGCCGATGAAGCTTTTGGCACCAACTGCTTCAGCAAACTTTATTGCAGGCTTTTGCCCCACCATTTTTCTGCTGGTCACAATTATGTTGTTGAATTTTGTAAGGAAATTTGCAGCTATGTTCAGCCTTTCATCTATCAGGGACACGTTCAGCACAGCAAGGCCATCAGGTCTTATCTTGTACACGAATTTCCTCATGTCCTTTACTGTCTGCTTCATCCCTATGTGCACTCCTGCTGAAAGGTATTCTTCAAAAGCCATGTTATTTCTATTTAAGCTGAAGGTTTAAAAAGGTTGTGCATATGAATTAATTATGCAGTCTAGGGAAAGAAAGCTGGATCCAGAAAAAAGAAAGACCACCTGGAAAGAAGTGTCTCTGGGCTTGACTGAGGAAGAGGCAGTTGAGGAGGCAAAGAGGTGCATAAAATGCACTAATCCTCTTTGTGCTCAGACCTGTCCCACAACCCAGCAGATTCCTCTGTTTGTAAGATCCATTGTGGATGGTGAGCTGGAAAGGGCACTGGAAATAATAATCCAGGACAACCCATTTCCAATAACAACAGGCAAGGTGTGCCCTGCTTTCTGTGAGAAAAGATGTGTTCTTGGAGCAAAGGGCGAGCCAATAAGGATAAGGTTGCTGAAGAGATATGTTGCTGAGCATGCTGATTTTTCAAAAGTCAACATAGAAAGCAAGCCCTCAACAGGAAACAGGGTTGCAGTAATAGGCTCTGGTCCATCAGGCCTCTCAGCTGCATTCTATTTGTCAAAGCAAGGCCATGATGTAACAGTCTTTGAGAGGTTCAAGATGCCTGGAGGAATGCTTTATTATGGAATACCCAGCTACAGGTTGCCGAAGAGCTCGCTGGGCAAGGAGATTGAGCTCATAAAGAAGGCTGGTGTGAAAATAGAAACATTGCATGAGATAAAGGACCCCAAAGAGCTGACCGAAAGATTTGATGCTGTCTATGTTTCTGCTGGAGCATGGGCACCCAGGAAGATGGGCATTCCTGGGGAGGAAAGAGCTTTGGAAGCTGTAAATTTCTTGTTTGATGTGAATTCTGGAAAAGAGGTGGGCGTTGGCAAAAACACCATTGTGGTTGGAGGAGGGAATGTTGCAATTGATGCAGCAAGAGCATCATTAAGACTAGGAGCTGATAGTGTCAGGATTGTTTACAGGAGGACCAGGAATGAGATGCCAGCTGACCCCAGGGAAGTACAGGGAGCTGAAGAGGAAGGGGTGGAGCTGATGTTTCTTACAAATCCTGTTGAGATAAGTGAAGGCAAGATAAGGCTTGTCAAGATGGAGCTTGGTGAGCCTGATGAATCAGGAAGAGCCAGGCCGGTTCCGGTTCAAGGCTCTGAATTTGAAATAGATGCAGATACTGTCATAATGGCTGTTGGCCAAGTACCTGAGAAAATAGATATCGACAGTGAAAAGGTGTTTGCTGGCGGTGACTTTGTCTCAGGTCCCTCAACTGTTGTCCAGGCACTTGCTGATGGCAAAATAAAGGCAAGAGCAATTAGCAAATACCTTTCTAGACCCAGCCCCTGAGCTTCATGGCATCCGCAATCCTTTTCACTGCAACCATATAGGCTGCCTTGCGCATGCATACGCCCTCTTCTTTAGAAACCTTAAGAACCTCATGGAATGCGCGCGTCATTATCTCATCCAGCTTTCTGTACACCTCTTCAGCTTTCCAGTAATAGCCATACCTGTTCTGCACCCATTCGAAATAACTTACTGTAACACCTCCCGCATTGCAAAGGAAGTCAGGAATCATGAATATGTTCCTCTTGTGCAGCATTTCATCTGCTTCAGGTGTTACCGGACCGTTTGCTGCCTCTGCTATCAGCTTTGCCCTTATCCTGTCAGCATTCTTTCCTGTTATCTGGTTCTCAATTGCAGCAGGAACAAGAATATCGCATTCCAGTTCGAGCAGCTGTTCATTTGTTATTTTCTCACAGCCCCTGAAACCTACCACAGTGCCTGTTTCTTTCTTATGGGCAAGCACTTTGTTCGGGTCAAGCCCTTCCTTGCAGAGTATGCCCCCCCTTGAATTAGAAACAGCAAT
>JBHIDR010000002.1:0-52881 GCA_046760225.1 Candidatus Aenigmatarchaeota archaeon | reverse complement strand
TATCAGGTCATAGTTTCGGTTGTACTTCAGTGCAGAAAGGAACGCGTCTGTGATAGCAACAGAAATATTGAAGTTCGTAAGGTGACCCTCCTTGCTCTTGGATATTATGAATTCCATTATGTCTGGATGATGCACACTAAGAACACCCATCATTGCACCGCGCCTCTTGCCACCAGCCTTTATTACATCAGTTGCTGTATCAAAGACACGCATGAATGAAACAGGACCAGAAGCAACACCCTTTGTACTTCTGACAATGTCTCCTTTGGGCCTCAGCCTGGAAAATGAAAAGCCAACACCACCTCCTGTCTGTTCAATAATAGCTGTCTGCTTCACAGCTGTGAATATCCCTTCTAGGGAATCTTCAACAGGCAGCACAAAACATGCAGACAGCTGGCCCAGCGGAGCATTCGCATTGAAGAGTGTTGGTGAGTTAGGAAGGAACTCCAGCCTGCTCATGATACCAAAAAAATCCTTTGCTGCCTTCTTGGCATCCATTCTGTGCTTCCTATCAACAGCTGCAACAGCCTTTGCAACCCTGGCAAACATCTGTATTGGGGTTTCTACCACCTTACCAATCTCATCCCTCAGAAGATACCTGTGTTTGAGCACTTCCAGTGCATTCACACTGAGCTTTATCTCAGGCTTTATTCCCAGCTCTTCCTTGAGTTTCCTTATCTCGGTTTTGGATTTCCTGTACTTCGAGTATTCTTCAGCAATATTCCTGTAGCCCTTCTTTGCCAACACATCTTCAACCATGTCCTGTACGTCCTCAACACCAGGGATTGTTTTCACGAACTTCTTGTTCAGGAGCTTTACAACAGCATCAGACAGCTTTTTGGCTTTCTTCCCGTTCTTTGTATGCGTGGCAACAAAGGCCCTGTGTATTGCATAGGTTATTTTGCCCTGGTCAAAATCCACAACACTCCCGTCCCTTTTTCTGATTTTGGAAACTACCATATACTCACTTAATTTAAATATGTGGCTCTTATATAAAATATTGAGATGGTGTTCAAGTATGTCACATATTTATGACTGCATAATAATAGGCGGTGGTCCAGCAGGATATGGTGCTGCTGTATACACAACAAGGCTGAAAATGAAAACCTTACTCCTTGACAATAAAGAGCAGCCCTCCCAGGTTTCCTGGGCAGCAGAGGTCGAGGACTATCTTGGGTTCGGAAAGATAAAGGGACCAGAGCTCCTCAACAAGATGAAGGAGCATGCAATGAGGTTTGGTCTTGAGATGAAGGCCGAGAAGGTGGTAGGGCTAAAGAACAAGGCAAAGCTAAAGACAGTGATGACACAAAAAACAAGCTATCAGGCAAAAACAGTAATAATTGCAACTGGCTCTGTGCACAGGCATGCAGGAATAAAGGGAGAGGAAAAGTTCATAGGAAAGGGTGTGAGCTACTGCGCATCATGCGATGGCTGGTTCTTCAAGGGCAAGAAAGTTATTGTTGTTGGTGGTGGTGACACAGCACTGACATATGCAACATACCTCAAGGAACTGGGGTGTGATGTCACACTTGTGCACAGGAGAAAGGAGTTCAGGGCAGCAGGAATAAATGTTGAGAACGCAAAGAAAGCAGGAGTAAAGTTTGTTCTTGAAAGGACAATAAAGGAGATAAAGGGAGATAAAATGGTCAAGGGAGTGGTCTTGGACAATGGAGAGAAAATAAAGACCTCAGCCGTTTTCATAGCAGTTGGAGAGGTTCCTTCTGTTGAGATTTTAAAGAAGGCAGGTATACAGACAGACAAAGGAAACTACATAATAGTTGATGCAGAACAATCCACCAATATGGAAGGCATATTTGCTGCAGGCAGCGTCACCATAAACTATCCGAGGCTGATAATAACAGCTGCAGCCGAGGGATGCAGGGCAGCTTTCGGTGCATATAATTACCTGAAGAAGTGATTGAATGAAAAAGGAAGCAAAGCAAAAGATGTTCGTTCTTTTTGTTCTGTTCATGTTCCTTGGAAGCAGCGCAGCATTCGCCCTGCTTTCAGCGTTCGTGCCCTCGCAGGAACCAAGGGTACAGCTGGTTTATGAAGGGCCCCTGAGCAATGCAGAAGAGGCACAGTTCTTCCAGCAGAACAAGATAATACTCAAGTTCTTCTACTCTGATGACTGTGAAGCCTGCGATGATGCCTCTTTGCTTGTGGATGACCTGTTCCAGAGGATGAAGGGGAACATGGTTGTAGAAAGGATAAACACATTTGATTTTCCTGATGAGGCAAGCAGGCTGGGAATAAGTGAAGTACCGATATTCTATTTCAGGGGCAAGACAGAAAAGAAGCTCCTGGGCGATGCAACATATGATGAGCTGCTGAATACCGCCTGCGACCTCTTCTTCGAACCAAAAGAAGATGTTTGCCTTTCCTAGGCTTCAGAGATTTCCTTTTCAAATCCCCCAATTTCCTTCTGCAGCTTTTTGATTGTATTGATCAGCTGCTCAGGCTCAGTATTAATAACTTCTGCAGCCCTCCTTACTATTTTGTCCTTTTCTCTCATGTTCACACCTTCAGGTCAGTTACCTTTTCTAAGATTATGTCTGCACCTTCCCTTTCTGCTTCCGCCCTATCCATTGCTCCTGTAAGCACAGCAACCGTCTTCACGCCTGCTGCTTTCCCCATTCTTATGTCGTCTTTTGCATCTCCTACAAAAATAATTTCCTCCTTTCCCACTTTGAAGAATGACATTACTTTTTCTAGCATGTCAGGATGAGGCTTGCCGCGCTCTATGTCTTCTGCTGATATTATCATATCAAAAAGCTCAATGACACCTGCTACCTTCAACCAGTTATGAAGAATATCCCTCTTGTTTCCGGAAGCAACTGCCAGTTTAAATCCCCTTTCCTTCAATCCTTCCAGAAACTCCCTTACACCCTCGACTTTTTCAAATTTTTTAGGATATTCAGGAGAGCGGAATATCCCAAGAAGCCTTTCCAACACTATCTTTGATTTATCCTTATGTTCCTCAGGCAAAAGATGCTTTATCATGTCTTCGTACGATTCCCCGAAATGGGATTCTATCATTTCTCCTGTTACTCTGTGGTCAATACCTTCTTTATCTAATATCTCTTCCCAGGTACGGAGATGCACATCACTTGACCTTATAAGCACACCATCATAGTCAAAGGCAACAACCTTTATCATTCTATCAGCTCCTTTCTTATTCTTTTTATCACATCTTCGAGATCTCTTATTTCAGTACCTGTTCCCTGCGCAAGATTAGGTCTTCCACCACCTCTTCCACCAAGGTCTGCGCATGCTCCAACCACAATTACAGAGGCATCTATTCCCTTCTCAACTGCCTCCTTTCCAGCTGAAGCAAAGACGGATATCTTCCCATCTTCTGTACCAAAGAGCACTATCACAGTATCATCAGCGCTCATTTGCTTTGATATTTCCTGAAGTTGCAATGCACTTGCTCCTTTTATCTTCTCAACAATTATTTTCAATCCTTTTGACTTTGTGAATTTCAAGTCCCCTATCTTTTCTTTTGCTTTTCTTTCCCTAATTTTGGTTACTTGCTTTTTCTTTTTCTTCCACTCCTTAAACAGCTCTTCCACTGCCTTTGGGACTTCCTCTTCCTTCACCCCCAACAGTTCAGCAGAAAGCCTCAGTGTCTCCTCTCTTTCCTTAAGGAATTTTTCTGCTGCCTTGCCTGCCATGTACACGAACCTTACAGTCCCATCAGCAGGTCTTTCAACTTTTGAAATGATTATTGTGCCGATTTCACTTGTGTTATCAACATGAGTTCCTCCGCATGCCTCGTTCTCGATATCACCTATTGAGCATATCCTGAGCTTGCTGCTCGGAACAGGCGCGCCCTGGTAAATTGTGAAACCAAATCTCCTCTCAGCTTCCTGCCTGTTCATGAACCTTTTTTCTACCTTTATTCCTTTCTTCACCATTTCATTTGCTAATCTTTCTATTTTATCTACTTCCTCTTCACTCAGGCTTTCGTAATGTGTCATGTCAATGTGCGCCTTGTCAACATCCTTCTTGCTTCCTGCTTGCCAGAGCCATGGCCCAATGAGCTTTCTTGCTGCAGCACTTATGAGGTGCGTTGCACTATGGTGTTGTGTTATTTGCCTTCTCCTTTCCTTGTCAACAGTGCATTCCACTTCATCCCCTTCTTTGAACCCCACTTCCCCCACTTCATGAACAATAACACCATTTACAATCTCAACATCAAAGATCCTGGAATTCTTTATATAGCCTTGATCAGGTTCCTGCCCACCACCACGGGGATAGAATGCTGTTCTGTCAAGCACAACCCTGTTCCCCTCAACCTTGAGGACCTTTGCAGTGAACTCGAACATCTTTTCATCTTCATAATAAAGTTTTCCTGTTTCAGAAAGGCCCTTTACATCAATTAGCTCCTTTTTCTTCTCTTCTTTCTCCTTCATGTGCCTCTCAGTGACCTTTGCATAGAATTCAGTAGGAATAGGAATATTGATGTTGTGCTTTGCAGCTACCTCTGAAATCAGCTCAGGTGTTATTCCATGGGAATCATAAAGCTCTATGATTTTTCCTTCTGTGAATGCTTCATCTCTTTCAATCATTGTGCTTATTGTCTGCTTTATTCTTCTCATGCTCCCCCTGTACCTGTCTTCTTCAACCTTGATTATTTTCTTGAAGTTCTCCATGTTCTCCAGCAGCTCAGGGTGAAGTTTCTTGAAGTATTTACCAATTTTCTCTGCAACCCATATAAGGTCAAATGGGAAACCATACTTGTCTATGTAGCCCAGCGATCTCCTGAGAATAACGCGGAGATTATACCCGCCTCCCATGTTGCTTGGCAGGCCATTGTCTGCAATTGCGAACTGAAGCGCCCTGGCATGATCAGCAATCGCATATATTGCCTGTATTGGCTCTATTTTATTTTGCATCTCAATTACATCTACACCTAGCTGTTTTGCAATCTTCATCTTTTCATTCTCGATGTTTTCAACTTCTTCAAGGTCTAATACACCGGAAAGCTTTGAGAAGTTAAGAAAGAAATCCTTGTCATATTTCACAGCGCTCTTTTCTTTCATCTTGTCCAGCACGGGGCCCATTGCAGCTTCATAGCTTGTTGGAGTGCCCTGTGACAGCCAGCAGAACCTCTCGAGTCCTGCACCCATGTCAACAACTTTATTCTTCATCACAGTGTAATTGTCAGGTGTCCCAGAGAACTCAGTGAACACAGCATTCCCAATTTCCAGGCCAGCAATATGATACTCTAATGAATAACCGAAAGCGCCAGCTCCGAGCCAGACATCTTCAATGAAATTTATTTTTTCCGGCTTTATGCCAAATACCTTTGTGAGCAGCTCAAAGTCAAGCTCAATTGTCTTGTCTTTCCAATAACCTTTTTTTCCGTCCCATATCCCTGCCTGCTCCACATGCGAGTGGCATGTCCAGTGGCGGCCAGATATACCGACCTGCGGTATGTCATTGAACCTCAACGAGGGCTGGAGCATTATTATGGGAGATTTCGGGAACTCAAAAACAAACCTGTTCCCTTCCATCCTGTAGAAGTTGACAATAGCAGCAATATTGAAGTACAGGGGGAACCATCTGCAGACTGTTGGATACCTTTCCAAATGGAAATGGCCCCTGTCCTCAAAGAACTTCCTTATTGCATCCCATGCCTGGAAATAATCAAACTTTCCTTTAGTAAGCGGATTCCCAAGGAACTCATATGGCCTGCACAATGCATCATTGCATAACTCTTGCTCAGAAAGGCTCCAGAAGAACTTGCCACATTTCTTGCATTGCCTCCTCTTCCATCCGTTCTCCTCAAACCACTTCAGAGCCCAATATCTCTTCCAGTCCTTCTGCAACTCCTTAATCAGGGCTTTCTTGTCCATAAGTATCAATTAAAGGATGTCATTTGGAATAGAAAAATCTAATGCTAGAGCTAGAAAATAGTAATTATAGGCTAAATTTCCTTCTTCTGGATAGGATTTGGAGCCTCCCCAGCCCTCCAAATCCCTTTGCACGCAGGCTGGAACACGCCTGCTACGAAGGAATTTATGGTTTTTCCCTCGTTTCACGAGGTCGCCTTAAGAGTAAAAATACCTAACAGTCCGGGACATGAAGTCTAGGAACGCAAGTCCCGAGTTGCAGGAGGTGTTAGTATGATAGAGTTTGAAGTCGACACATGTGGTAATAAATTGGAGAATCATTATATGAAGGCGAAAAGAAAATCTTATGGGGTTTTTGAAGTGAAATATAATTTGAAGGTCATCAAATCCGGATCGAAAATTGGAATGTATATGCCCTTTGTAACCGATGAACTGAAAGGAAAAATTGCTGAAGTTACTATTCGCAAGACAAAAAAGAAGTCTACCTTTCTTGCAAAATTGAATCAGTTTGTTACAATTAGAAAGGCTACAGAAGGGAAAATGCTTTTTAAACTTGGAGATACGTTGGAAGTAAAAATAAAAGTTATACAAGATGCAGAACGTCCAAGCAAAATTTTCCCTGACGGTAAAGTGGATATGTTGTCCCTAATACCTAAACGAACATCTAACGGTTACAGGATTTTTGTAACGGAATTTAGGAAGGCAGATGAAAGATGGTTAAGAATGTGGTATTGCCATCAGCGTGGTTCTGGAAGACAGATTGAGATTAGAAGATATGTTAACATCGAAACACTGGGAAAGTTGTTCGGTCAATATCAAGCAGAAGGCACAAAGGATGCTAAGTTGAAACTCAGATTTGAATTCTGCAACAAATCTATAGAGGAGCATCAAGATTTTATATCATACCTTATGAAAATTGGGATTCCTAAGAACAAGATTTTTTGTAGCTGCTCATTTCACCCTTCGATTAAGGATATTAAAAAACATCTTCAAAACTTTGAGGGTAGAATGGGACTGAAAGTTAGCTACCTTCACCCATCCCCCGAAAGCAAACGAAGCTATGGTTTCAGAACCTTTGTAAGAAATAGGGTAATCATAGACACACTTCTTTCAGCTCTTGATCGAATTAGAAAACTTCTAGTAAGGGAGCAATGGGATACTGATGTAAGATTGTTTGCAGACAGTTTCTTTTCCAAACTCCTAACTGGAGATGGCACTTTGGACATACATACAAAGAACCGGGAATATGGCTATCCGTATGCTCGCATAAAGATTGTTGATAGACAATTAGAGTACCTTAAAGACTATGCTGTTATAATGCGCAAACTTGGTTTTAAGCCACATATTATAGAAAAACGTATTTTTGTCGTGTCAGGATGTACCTTATCAAATCTACTTTATCTTCACAAAATCAGAGCTTTCGAAAATACAAATAATTGGGAAAAATTGGTACTTTGTATAGGCATGTATATGGACGGAAGAAGACATAAAACTAATTATAGATTTCTTGACCTTGTAAAACTAGATTCATTTACTAGTTTTGATTTAATGAAGAAATACAATTTGCAATTGAGGACAGTAAATGACTGGTTAAACAATAAAGAAAAAGAGGGATTGCTAATTGGTACAAGGAAAAGACCTTATGCAGTCCGGTGGAAAGTGACCAATAAGGCTAAGATTTTCGCTGAAATTTTGTCAAAATGGAAAAGAGAATTTAATGAATTTCTAAAACTAAAGAAAGCTACGAATCTCATTGACTTATTGGATAGTCTAAAAACTAAGGGAAGACGTCTATCCGAATAAGGCACCGATTCGAGCGGATTAAAACAATAACCCGAGACCCGCGGCAGCCTCTTCAGCTTTTTTCTCCCTTTCTTCTGTTTTTTCCTCTTCCTTCTTCTCCTTTTTCTTTTCTTCTGCTGCTGGGGCAGGTGCAGCCGCAACCGGCATTGCTGCCTTGCTTATTGCTTCCTCTATGTTCACTCCTTCTAGTGTAGCAACAAGTGCCTTTACCTTTGCTTCATCCACAGCTGTTCCTGTAGATGTTATGACCTTTTTCACATTCTCCTCATTTATGGGCTGCTTTGCGCTGTGCAACAGCAGTGCTGCATATATCAATTCCATTTCATTCACCTACCTTTTGCTTTAATGCTTCTGCCTGCCTTTTTGCCTTGGCAAGCAGTTCTTCAATAACTCCCTTGTCAATTATGCCTGCTTCGATTCCAAGTGTCTTGGCTTCCATGAAAGCCTTGATTATGAGCGGCTCGATTGTCCTCTTTGTTACCCAGCCAGCATTCATTGAGAGGTTGAATGCCTGTGATGCTGCAAGGGCCATGTCTGACACAATCTTTTCCTCATCAACAGCAAGTACATCCTTTTTGTAAACAGTCCCGTCTTCCCAAATAGCAACAACATCAAGCCCGATCTCCATTGGCTTTATCTTGAGCATGTTCAGTGCAGATGCAAGGTCAGCAGATATCACATCTCCTGGTTTTGCAACAAGGGAGTCCCTCATTATTGCAATCTTGCCTGCTTCCACCTTGGCAGCAATCTTTACCTTTGTCAGTGATGAGATTGCTGGTCCAGGAGGCAGGTCAGTCGGCCCTGCAGGCACAACTATTTCCTCTGTGGCAACATCCCCTGGCTTTGCAGGCACCTTGCTCTTGGACCTTTCGATTATCTTGTACAGCTTGAATGGGTTCATGTCAGAAAGTATGAGTGCAGGCTGCATTGCCATGTGGTCCAGCAAAGCTCTTTTATCATCAACCTTTTCCAGTGCCTTCATTATCTTGTCTTTCTTTGTAACAAGTATCCTTGCACTGTCCTTAAGCGCATATCTTATGTTCTGAAGCGGCGAAGCCGGCATCTTGAATATGCTTATCATTCCAACAACAGGGCTCTCTGCAATTAACTTCCTCAGCTTCTCTACTTTCTCAATCTTCTCCATTCTTGGTTCCAATCTTCCTTTTTTCTCAGCCATACAATCACTTAATAACAATTTTTACAGGTTTTCCCATTGTGAGTTTTATGTTGGCATTCTTCATCTGTGTAATGCCCTTGGGAAGAGCTGTTTCCACTGCTTTGAGCACTGCAAGTGCGTTTTCAGCAACATCATCATCACTCATCTCCTCTACTCCTATCCTGCAGTGTGCAGCAGGACTGTCCCTTAGCACAATCCTTACTGTGTTCCTTGCCCTTTTGACAAGCGGCTCTATGTTGGCAAGTGTTGGCGGCACTGGCCTGGGCATCTTGTTCCTTACAGCCAGCACAGGTCCAAGGAACTTTCCTACAAGGGGCATGAGTGGTGCTTCAGATAGAAACGCATGGCATTTGTTTGCAAGTGCTTTTGCCTGCTTTTTCTTTGCCTTCAGTCCCTCCAGTTCATCTTTCCTGATAAGAACAACACCCTCAAGCTTCTTTACCTGGGGTATCATGGTGTCAGCAAACACGCCGATTGTGAGTTCCTTGCCCATTCCTTTGGGCAGCAATACCTCTGTCTTTATCTTGTTCTCAGCCTTTTTCAGGTCAAGGTTCTTGAAATTTATTGCCATGTCAAAGCTCTGCTTGAAGTTCCTTTTCTTAGCACCTTCCCTGGCCTTTTTCACGACCTCGACAATCTCCTTCTTCTCCATAACCAGCACATCGCACAATGCTTCTGCCTGAGCGAAATCATAGATTTCGCGAAGCACGTGAAATCCAAACAGATTTCACTTTGCTAAGCAGTGGAATATTATAGCAGAACAAGGTATTTAAAGATTTTCTTCCAATTAGTTGGTATGACCACTTTAAAGGAATTGGGAGTCATAGCTGATTTTCCGAAAGATATGGAAGGCCATATGAAGGCAAGGCAGGCCGACATACTTATATTGCTGTCCGACGGTGAGACAAAGGCATACTATAGGGTATCTGGACCAGACAGGTATTATGACATAGCAATGAAAAAGACGTTTCCTGATGAGGACCATAGGCCCAATCCCCTTGGACCGACCTATAGGCAAGCCTTAGAGACATGCAAAGAAATTGGCACAGAAATAACAGAGGAAGAATTCAAGAGAACACCGAAAATACCCGGACCTAGCTCTTTTTCAGAAGGAAAAAAGTATTACGAATTTAGGGTTGCTCCTCAGGAAGAACCTAGCTGAACTCTTCAGGAAGTTCCACAAAGCTGTCTGACTCAACAGTTTCCTCAGGCTTCTCGATTGTGTGTATCCTGTCATCCAGGCTGGCGACTGCTGCTGAGAACGTCTTCTTTATCTCGTTCAGCCTGTTCTCGATTTCTATTGCCTTTTTTGCCATTCTTTCGAGCTTGTCATCCATATCGATTTTGATAGTATCAGTATGCTTCTTGAAGCTCTGGTCTATACCGCCAAGTGTCACATCGCTTGCTTTTGAAGAATGTCCTTCCTTGTCCCTCATGAACCTGGTCAGGTCAAGCATAACATCCTCTATCTTCTCCATCTTGCTTGACAGCACGTTCCCGAACTTGAATCTCTCAAAAACCTCGTCATGAGATGCCTTCAGCACTATCATGTTGACAAGCAGGAGCGCAAGAACAATGTTCAGAAGGTCAAAACCATAGACATACATTGCAAGGAATACTACTGTGCTGATTGCTGTGAACCAGAATAGCTTTGACAATGACATAGAATATTTATTATGCAGAAAAGCATTTAAGCCTTAAGAAAGCACTTAAAGATTAACATTCTAAGCTACCCCATGGACGATGATGTCAGATTTTACAGACCGTCATGCATGATGCTGGATGTAACTGAATATTGCCCGAGCGAATGCGGGCATTGCGGATATGAATGCGGACCTTATGGTAATAGCTTGGACAAGAAAACAATAACCAAGCTGATGAAGGACGCAGCTGAGGAGGGCATCCAGATACTTGCCATCAGCGGCGGGGAGCCTTTTTCTTCAAGGAACCTTTACCATGCAGTAAGGGAGGCAAAGAAGAACAGCATCAAGCTCTATTCCATAATGACGAGCGGTTTCTTCGGCAAGAACAGGAGCTCTGCCAGAAGGGTTCTGGAGAGGCTGAAGGATGCTGGCTATTCAACAGATAAGGTTAAAGTCAGGAAGCTGTTCGGCAAGACAGATAAGGTCGGAACACACTTCCAACTCAGTATAGACAAGTTCCATGAAGAGTTTGTTCCCCATAGATATGTCTTCAATGTGATTGACGCCTACTACGACACCTTCGGGACCACAGACGGTCTTGCAATAGATTTTTCCTTTCTCAAGGACGATGCAGAAGACTTGAACAAAATGGTAAAGAGCCTTCCTATAAGCCGGAAGGATGACGGGGGTTATGTCTACAATTCCAGACGCGGTGACATAGAGTTCATCCTCAGCCCCATAGTCTATGCTGGTAGGGCAAGGAACATAGAAAAAAGCAGCTTCATGACATGGCCTGTCAGAAAGGTGCTGAAGGACATAAGGAAGAAAAAACTGCCCTGCATCGGTCCTTTCTCTGCGCACAATATGGTGACCATAAGAGGGGACGGCTCAGCATATCCCTGCTGCTCGCTTTTCTACAAGGAGATACCGCGCCTGAAGATAGGGAGCGTGAACGAGGACAGCCTGCACAAGATAACGGAACATGCGAACAAGGATCCGCTGCTGAACTTCATGATGGTGAAGAACACTACCATGCTCTTCGGAAGAATAGGAAAGACAATGCTGGACGCATACGACAATTACCTGGACAATGCAGTCACACACGAATGTGAGATATGCAAGGACATGCTTTCTGATGAGAAAGTACTTGCTGTACTGGAAAGCAAAGCCAGGAAGAAGCTGCCTAAATTAAGGAAATTGCAAAAGAAAATATATCCAGAGATTTACCCGGATGCTAAGCCTTAATTTTGTCGTCCCATTTGCCATCGTCTATCTCTTTGAGGATTTCCTTTGGGTGCTTTTCCTCAACCATCACACCGCTGCTCACGCAGCTTGCCACAGCCTGCTTCACAGCTATTTTCAGGTTGTCTGTCTTCATTGACTCCATCTTTGACTTTGCTATTTTCACAAGAGCGTCCATGGATATGCTTGCCCTGAATTCCTCTGGTGGTGCCTCGCCTTCCTTTGGCTTGGGTATTGTCCATGGTGTCTTGGCAAGCCTTTCCAGCTTCAGCTCCTTTTTTATGAGCTGGGAAATAGGAGGGCTCCCCACCCTTATCTCAAACTCCTTGGTATCAGTGTCTATTATCACTTCAATCGGCACCTTTATGCCCTTGAACTCCTTGGTCTTCTCGTTTATTGCACTAACAACCTGTCCTATATTGACCTTTGCTGCTGCAAGCGCTGGGCCGAGTGGCGGTCCTGGCACAGCCTTGCCACCTTCAACAAGTGCCTTCACTGTCTGCTTTGCCATTACTTCTTCTCCTCCTTTGGCTTCTCAGCAGATTCCATGAGCCTGACAGATTCAATAGAAACAGTTATGGGAATTGGTATTGCGGCCTCAAGCAGCTCGATTGTTACTTCTTCTTTTGCCTCGTCAATCCTGACTACCTTTCCTTTCTCGTTCTTGAACGGACCTCCTGTTATTTCAACAACATCTCCCTTGTTCAGCTTTATCTCAATCTTCTTTACCTCAAGGAACTTCTTTATTTCGTCAAGCCTTATCTCCTTTCTTATTATTCCCCTCACATGTGGCACACCCACAATAACCCTTTCTATTGACTCGATGTCGCCCTCAATGAAGATATAGCCCCTGAGCTCCTCGGGGTGCAGGATTGCAGCAATATTGCCGCCAACGTTCTTTATCTTGCTGCTTATGGTGTCAATTACAGAATTTTCCCTTCCAACTGTTGTCCTGAGAGTGAATATCATCATACCACCGACATTATGAGATGATAAATGAGAAATATTATAAAGCCCACAAAACCTATGAGCAGCATCCCCACTCCAGTAATCTTTGAAGAGCTGTTGAACTCTTCCTTGTCAGGCTTTCTGCTTACCTCTACTGTTCTCCTGTACTGCATGAACCTTTGCTTCCATTTAGCCGGTGAAACCAAATCCTTTATCATACCCATATTATCCACCAGAATCTAGATTCCTATTAGAACGAAGACTATTTAAAACCTTAGTATTTAAATGAGAAACTGCCTTAGCAGTTTCTCAAACAAAATCTATCCCCAGAATCTTCTCTATCTCCTTTTCCTTCTCCTTTGTGAATGTCTTTGTCGGACCATATATCTGGGAGCTCTTCACTCCTGTTATTATCAGCATTGTCCTGACAACGTCCCCGAGCTCCTTTATTATCTGCGCTCCCCAGATTATCTTCGCGTCCTGGTGGAGCTTGGATGACACAGCCTCGACTATGGACTGGCATTCTCTTATTGTTATGTCAGAACCGCCGCTGACATTTATCAGTGCGCCCTCAGCGCCGTCAATCTCAACATCCAGCAGAGGGTTGTTTATGGCCTTCTCAACAGCTTCCAGTGACCTGTTCTCAGTGTCGCTCTCGCCCATTCCTATCATTGCTATTCCGCCGTCTCCCATAACAGCCTTTATGTCAGCAAAGTCAAGGTTGACCAGCCCTGGTTTTGTGACAAGCTCTGCTATTCCTTTCACAGCATTGACAAGAATCTCATCACTTACCTTGAAAGCAGTTATTATTGAGACGTCCGGAACAATCTCGAGCAGCTTGTCATTGGGAATCACAATCAGGGTGTCCACTACCTTTTCCAGATCCTCCAGCCCATGCCTTGCATTGTCCATTCTCTGCTTCCCTTCCATGGTAAAGGGCAATGTCACGATTCCAACTGCAAGCGCTCCCATTTTCTTGGCAACATCAGCTACAACAGGTGCTCCACCTGTTCCTGTCCCTCCTCCAAGCCCGCATGTTATGAAGACCATGTCAGCTCCTTGAAGCGCTTCCTTTATGTCGTTCTTGCTCTCCCTGGCTGATTCCATTCCTATGTGCGGATTGGCTCCTGCACCAAGACCCCTTGTCAGCTCCTTTCCAATAAGGACCTTTGTGTCAGCATCTGTATAAAGAAGGTCCTGGGCATCTGTGTTGAGTGCAACAACTTCTGCCCCAACAATGCCAACCTGCATCATTCTTGAAACAGTGTTGTTACCAGCACCGCCTATGCCTATGACCTTTATTTCAGCTTTCCTTGCCTCGAGAAGTTTTTTCAGTTCTTCGTCCACTGCAGATATTTTTGTTGATTCTGATTTTACTGCCATTTTTTATCTACCTCCTGTTTGAAAATAATCATTTCCAGATAATTCATTTGCTTGGAACATATTTAAAACCAAAGCAAACCTTTATAAGAAATCTTATAATTTACCAGACACCCTAGAATTGCTTGCTCTCTGTTTTCCCTTTCTCAAAGACCTCTGCGAACTTGACCTTTTCCAGCCCAATGAACTTGATTATGTCTTCTGCAATCCTCTTCTTGATAACAGCGTGTATAATCGGTGCAACATATATCTCAACTTCCCCTTCCTTCATTTCCAGCTTGAGCTTTTCCGATGGTGTCCTAGTATAGAACTCGAAAACCGCCCTTATCTTTTCCTCTGCGTCTTCTATCTTGCTGTTTATCTCAACATCATAAACAAGCACCTTGCCTGCAAGGGGGTGGTTGAAGTCCACTTTCACCCTTCCGCTGCTCACGCTCAGCACCCTTCCCTGCATGTTTTCAGCCTTAATGAACATCCCTGGATAGGGCTTGGTGTCATGCTTCTTGAACTCTGATTCAGGCACGAGCTTTATCAGCTCAGGCTTCCTTTCGCCAAAGGCCTTGTCCGGCGAGATCTCAACTGTCTTCTTGTCCCCAATCTCCATTCCCTGGAGAGCCTCGTCCAGACCCTTCACCACATAGCCTGCCCCGACCACAACAGGTATTTTTTCTCCTTTGTCGAACTCCTGGCCGCCCTCCTTTATCTTGCCTGTATATGAGATTCTTATGAAATCATTCATCTGCATGGCAATTAATTGCAGGGATTACTATAAAAAGGTTTATCTTATTACTGCTGGGTGAAATTATAAGAATTCTTATAAAAAGTTAATAATTTAAGTCATTACATACAATTTAGTTAATGGCATCTGTAGATGACTTCTGTGCATTGCTGCGCAAGACAAGGTATTTTGACGAGCTGGAAATAAAGGTGCTGCAGGCAATGCTTGTTCTGAGGAAGAACAGGCAGCTGAAGTGCAATGCAAACACAATAGCAGCAACCGCAAACCTCTCTGTAACCAACACATACAAGTACCTTTACTCCCTCCAGAAGAAGGGCCTTGTTGAGAGCAGCAAGGAGAAGAACAAGATATTCTGGCTTAGCGCCAGCACAAACCCTTTCCCCAGGATACTCAGCCACATAGGCAGGGAATACCTCATCAAGAAGGATGTCTATGAAAAGCTTGCAATGAACTATTCAAGGCTGGTGCCCCAGGGAGAGATATGGGGAGGTGAAAGGATAAGGGAGAACTATGAAAAGGACTTCCTGGAAAAGGCAACATTCATAGTGGACATTGCAAAGGAAGAGGTACTGATGACAATGAAGAGGTTCAATAATGATTATGTATTTGTTGATGCAATAAAGAGGGCAATTGAAAAAGGGGTGAAGATAAGGATAATTGCCGAGGAAGTTGACTCAGGGCTCTCTGAGAGGCTCAGGAAGATAGGCGTTGAGATGCGTCTGGGGAAGGCCTGGCCCTATGTGATAGTCTCTGACAGCAGGCATGGCATAACGCAGGAATTCGATAGCGGCGGCCGCTGGTTCCTCAATATTCTCACAGATTACAGGGAAAGGTTCGATGACACCTGGGAAAAGGCCCAGAAAGTTTGATTATACAATTTCTTATAACCTAGTCTACCAAGATTCCAGGCTTTCCAGGTTCTGCTGATTTTGCCTTGACATCAAGCCTTGGCACCGTTTCCACTTTCTCTGCTTCAGCAACCTCCACCTCACAGTCAAACTCGCCTTCAATGAATTCCTTTGCCTCGTTGAGTGTCCTTAGTTCGCTGCCTGCTGTAAGGAAGAGCTCATCAAGCGGCTTCCTCCTCATAAGCTTCTGCACATACACAGCAACTTCTTTTACATATTTTTCATATTCCTTCATCTTTATTATTTCCTTCAGCTCTTTTCCTTCCAAGACAAGATTGTAGACCTCATATTTCCAAGGATACGAAACAACAAATGTTATCTTGTGCGGCTTCCTTATACCAGATATCTTCTTAATGTGCTCTATGTCAGCTGCTGCCTGGGAAATCAGATTCTCCTCAGCTTCATACTTCGGCTTGATGTATTCTGTTTTTGGTTCTGGCCATTTGGCATGTGAAACAAACCCCTTGCCTTTCTTGCTCCATATTTCCTCGCATATATGCGGGGCAAACGGTGCAAGCAGAAGGCAGGCGTTCCTTATGGCTTCATCAAATGTCTTGTCGCTTATGTACACATTATATCTGATGATATAATTGATAAATTCTGTTATCTTTACGAGTGCCCTGTTTACCATTAATTCTTCAATGAGCATCGTGACTTCCTTTATTGTCTTGTGCATCTTGCTGATCACATTGCTGTCTTTTGCTGATGAAACATGTTTCCTTTCCTCAGTTGCAAGGGAAAAGAATTTCTTCAAAAACCTTGTAATACCTTCAATACCTTCATCACTCCATTCAAGGTCCTTTTCAGGTGATGAAGCAAAGAGTATGAATGCCCTGAGCACATCTGCACCATACTTTTCTGCTATGGGTAATGGGTCAACCACGTTCCCCCTTGACTTGCTCATCGCCTTTCCACCAAGCGTTATCATTCCTTGGCACAAAAGTTTTTTTGCAGGCTCATCTATGGTGTGCAGGCCAAGATCACGAAGCGCCTTTGTAAAGAACCTGAAGTAAATAAGATGGCCTGTTGCATGTTCTATCCCACCTATGTACTGGTCAACAGGCATCCAGTAAGAAACTTCTTTTTTCTCAAAGGGCAATTTCTCAGACTTTGGCGAGCAATATCTCAGGAAGTACCAAGAGGAATCAACAAAGGTGTCCATTGTGTCTGTTTCCCTTTTCGCACTGCCCTTGCACTTCGGGCATTTTGTATTGATAAACTCCTTGGCACTTGCAAGCGGGTTTCCCTTTGCCTTGAAATCAACCTTTTCTGATGGCGGGAGCAATATGGGCAGTTCTTTCTCTGGTACAGGAACTGTTCCGCACTTGTCACAATAAACAACAGGTATTGGTGTGCCCCAGTACCTTTGCCTGGATATCAACCAGTCCCTTAGCTTGTATTCAACAGTGCCTTTTCCAATTCCTTCCTTCTCAATATATTCTGATATTTTCTTCATTGACTCAATGTTTCCAAGGCCATTGAATTTTCCAGAGTTTATGAGAACTCCCTCATCAACATATGCTTGTTTCATTTCTTCAGCTTTCAGCTCTTTGCCTTTGGGCGTAATCACAACCTTTATAGGTATGTCATATTTTTTTGCAAATTCAAAGTCCCTCTGGTCATGTGCAGGCACAGCCATTATCATTCCGGTGCCATATTCCATGAGCACAAAGTTCGCAATGTAAATCGGAATATCCTCCCCTGTCAGGGGATTGATTGCATGCTTGCCTATGAACATGCCTTCCTTTTCCTTTTCTTCTGCTGCCCTCATGAATCTCTCTTCTATAACAACCCTGCTGACAAATTCCTTCACATCTTTTTCATATTTTGTTCCCTTGACAAGCTCCATTACTTTCGGGTGTTCAGGAGCAAATACCATGAAGGTGACACCGAACAGTGTGTCAGGCCTTGTTGTGAAAATAGGAATGTCCTCTCCTGTGTCCTTGAGCTTGAAGTTGACCATTGTGCCCTCTGATCTTCCTATCCAGTTATCCTGCATTATCCTTACCCTGTTGGGCCAGCCCTCAAGTTTTGCAATGTCATCAAGCAGCTCCTGCGCATAATCTGTAATCTTGAAGAACCACTGGTTCAATGTCTTTATCTCGACCTCGCTATCGCACCTCCAGCACTTGCCCTTTATTACCTGTTCATTTGCTAGCACAGTATTGCACCCAGGACACCAGTTAACACTTGCCTTTTCCTTGTAGGCAAGCCCCTTTTCCAGGAACTTTAGGAATATCCACTGGTTCCACTTGTAATAATCCTGATGTGAGGTTGCAAACTCCCTTGTCCAGTCATAGCTGAACCCAAGCCTTTTGAACAGTTTCTTGAAGCTTGCTATGTTTTCATCAGTCCATTTGTCAGGGTCAATGCCCCTCTTTATTGCAGCGTTCTCAGCGGGCAACCCAAAGGAGTCCCATCCCATGGGATATATGATATTGAAGCCCTGCATTCTCTTGAAGCGCGCAAAACAATCACCCATTGAATAGTTCCTTATATGGCCGACATGCGCAGTGCCTGAAGGGTATGGGAACATCTCGAGTACATAGAACTTCTTTTTCTTGGAAATCTTGCTCTCAAAAGCCTTGTCCTTTTCCCACTTCTCCTGCCATTTCTTGTCTATTGCTGCAAAGTCCATAACCATAACACCTATTTTGAGTATTAATTTATAAACTATGCTATAAAATAAATCATTATGCCTCGGAGCTGATGCCCCGGTAAGCAATCTTTGCTCGGGAAAACTCAGCTAAGTCTTTGGGGAAACCAAAGACTCTGGAATGGATAGAGTGCCTGAAGGTCAAACCTGGTGAACCTTCTAAGCCAAGCTTAGAAGACTTGAGCTTCGGCGATGAAAGCAGGAAGTCGTGGGTTCAAATCCCATCCGGGGCACCATTAAGATTTAAAAGCACAATAAATCAGGTTCATACATAAATAGTTTTAGCATGATAAATAACGTATGAAATTAAAAGTAGTAAAGGAAGAAGAACCAGGGGAAATGAAAAAATTCTCTGACTATTCAGAATTCAGGGATTATTTGAAGAATCTGCCAACAGAAAGGCCTTTCGCCTGCCCAAACCTGAGGGTGCTTACTGAGGACATCTACAGCCATGAGGCAAGACAGATTTACGAAAAAGGGACATTGCTTTGCGCTGAGACACCTGGTTGCATCGGTACTCCTGGCATGCCCCGGAGCCACAGGTGTCACATAGACAGCGATTTGATAATGAATGAGGATGGATCTTTTGAAGTAAAGTGTTCATGGAACCATACCAGGATAAGAATAGAATAATTATCAAACCTAGTTATAAATTCTAGGAAAATCAATATTTAACTATGTTCTCAAAGAAAAGGCTTGATGATATAAGGTGGCTGGAAATACGTATGCGAGAAGCTGAACCAAGAATAAACCGGGCTCTTGCATCAATGCCCAGAAAAAGGAAGCTTACTGCGCAGGACTTGGGCAACGTCAGTTCTTATATAGGCTGGGACGCAAAACGCAAGCAATACTATATGCTTTCCAAAGATGAGCAGGAAGATTTTGAACGCGAAGTTTATGCGAACTTTCCAACTTAAATCTAGATTATGATTATGAGGCTTGCAAATATAACAATTGTTTCATTGCTGATAATTCTTGTATTTATCAGTGGGTGCATAGGACAATCGCAGACACAAATAGGACCAGCTTTTGAGCCAGCCCTGTCCAAGATATGCGCAGAAGGAGAGGCAGAGGTCCAGCCAGACCTGGAACCAGGAATGCCACCTGAGATGTTATTAATCATTGAGGAATGTAAGGACAACGAGTTCAATGTGAAATATGCCAGGGTCATACACCTTCCCGGAAAATACATAAAGTATTATGACAAGGACGGCAACCTCATTGCCACCTGCCTAGCAGCTGGCGAAGGCGGGACATGCGACGAGCTCTTTGACCTGCTGACTTCAGAGTGCGATTTTATTGATTGCCCATAACCAAACCTATTTATTACTCCTCGCGAATATTTAATGTGATAGGATGACGTGTATATTAAGTCTGGTTTCCGGTAAAGGCGGAGCAGGGAAGACAACAACCTGCACTAATCTTGCAGCCTCCCTTGTAAATAGTGGAAAGAGCGTTATAGCTCTTGATGGTAATGTCACAACACCCAACCTTGGTCTGCATCTTGGAGTGCCCCTTTACCCCATAACCCTGCATGATGTTCTCAAAGGAAGGGCAAGCATATCTGAGGCAATGTATGTCCATCCTTCTGGAATAAAGGTCATACCTGCATCGCTCTCTGCAAGCGCAATAAGGAAGATTCATTCAGAAAGGCTGCAAAAGGTACTGAGGGGTCTCTTCAATAGGAAGGGCTATATTCTGATTGATGGTGCAGCAGGACTTGGCAAGGAGGCAAGGGCTGCAATGTATGCTTCTGACGGCGTCATTATAGTCACAAATCCTGAGATTGCTGCTGTTGCAGACGCACTAAAGGCAATAAAGCTTGCTGAAAGAAGGAGAACACCTGTTGTGGGTGTTGTGGTGAACAGGGTGACAAAAAAGAAATACGAGATGAAGATGGATGAAATTGCCAAGATGCTCGAGTATCCTATTCTCAGTGTTGTTCCAGAGGACCCTGCTGTTCCAGAATCAATATTGCGCAGAATGCCTGTTGTACAGTTTAAGCCAAGGGCAAAAGCCTCAATAGGGTTCAAGAAGGCAGCAGCCTCCTTGCTCGGTGAAAAGTACGAGTACAGGCCAGGATTAGTAGAACAGCTTCTGGGCTGGCTCAGGTAAAGGCTTCTGTATCAATCTCAAATGCAATCACAGGCATTTCAAGCCCCATGTTGTTAAGCACCTGGGGATGGATTTCCCCGAAGAAACCAGCAGACTTGCCGTTCACAACAATCTCACCGCACCTGCTTTCAATAAAGCTGGGGTGCTTAATAGGCTTTATCTTGTATTTCACTCCCATGTTCTTGAGAAGGGATTCAATAACCGACTTCATCTCTGTGAGGTTTGCCTTCTCATAGGCTGCAGCACCGCACAGCTTCCTCACTGTCTTTGTCCCCGTATCTGTTCCAGGCAAAAGGACAATGCATTCCCCGACCTCGAAAACCTTCTGCGGGAACGGGTTGTGCTGGTTCTTGAAGAGAACATTCATCAAGCTCGGCAGCAGCCAGTTCCTGCACACACCATACTCCCCTGATTTAGGGTTGCTTGTTTCAGCAACCTTGGAACTGCGCACGTTCATCTTCGTGAACAAATCATCCTTGTTTGTAAGAATGTATGTCAGCACTTCTTGGTACCCGAGCCCGACCATCAAATCTCTGAGCTTCCTTGAAAGCACCTCTATGTCCTTTTCTTCCCCTATTGTTGAGACAGGGGGCACTTCTGGTTCAAAATTATCATAGCCATACATTATTGCAATGTCTTCCACCAGGTCAACTGGATGCATTATGTCTGCCCTGTAAGGAGGTATTCCAACTTCTATCTCACCTTTCTTATTGATTCTTGCATTGAACCTCATCCGCTCAAGAAATGTAATGGCTTCCTTGGGCTTAAGCTCCAGACCAAGCACCTTGTTTATGTAATCTGGCACCACCCTGTTCACCCATACACCAAGCTGGGGCGTGCTTATTCTCTTATAAGGATAGGCCATCCTGACAGAGTACACCTTTCCTCCCCTGTCAGCAAGCGCGCACACCACTATGTTGAGAACATCATTAACAGTCTTCTTGTCAGTGCCTGTGACATCTATGAACAGGTTGGTTGTCTTCTCAGTTACCTTGGAGTCCTCGGAATTGATTATCGGCGGCATGGACAGCACCATTCCCTTTGAATCAATAAGCAAAGGATACTTCTTGAACTTCTCTATTATCCATCCATAATCCCTTCCCTTGGGATGCTCCTTGAGCATGTCCTTCATTTTCATTTTCCTGTCAAATTCAAGAGGAACAAACTCAAAGCTTGTCCTTTCCGCCTTGTATGTAACAGGGAACCTGATTGTGTCCAGGTCATAGATTCCTATTGATGCCTTGGCCCTTTTCCTGCAGTGGGACGCATGCAGCTTCTCCTGCAACTGCATTATGCTTGCAACAAGCTCATCAGTAAGCTTCACGCCCTTTACAACAGCGCAGACTATCTCAGGCCTTATTTTTCCGACTGAAGCATCAACATTAACCTTGTAGTTGGACCTCTTAACATAGTATTCAATATAACCTCTTCTGATTCCCATGAATCCTGCAAATGACCTTGCAATGCCTTCAACAGAAAGCATGTCTGGCCTGTCAGGAAAGACCTCCACATCCATCTCATTTCCTTCAACCCTTTCAGGAACAACACCAAACATTGCCAAGCTGTCCTCAAGCTTTTTGAGCGGTATGTTCTTGCCTACAAGCTTCAGCAGGTCCTTTATGTTTATGGTTACAATAGGCATATTACCACATCCTCGCTTTCCTCAGCAAACCAAGGTCGTTCTCATAGAGCTTCCTTATGTCCTTGATGGCATAAGCATCCATTACCATTCTCTCAAGCCCTGGTCCCCAGGCAAGCACAGGTATTTCCTTGCCCAATAACGGCTTCACAACCTCTGGCCTGAATATTCCTGCACCGCCAAGCTCTTTCCATGCCTTTTTCTCAGGAACATAGACCTCGAATTCCACACTCGGTTCTGTATAAGGGAAGTATGCTGGCCTGAACCTTGCTTTGGGGAATCCCATCTTGGTTGCAAACCTTTTCAGGTAGCCAAGCAGGTGCCTGAAGTTGACATTTTCATCAACAACAATGCCGTCTGTCTGGTAGAACTCGAACAGGTGCTTCCATGTGAGTGCCTCGTTCCTGAAGCACCTCCCAACTGAGAAGAACTTTGCAGGCAGCTCATCCAGCTTCAGGTTTGCAAGTGTTCTTGCAGAAAGGGATGTTGTATGGGTCCTCATGCAGAGCTGCTTTGCAACATCAGGGTTCCATTTGTATCTCCAGCCAGTGCTTGCTATTGGCCCTCCCCTCTCGTGCATGCCCTTTACTTCCTTTCCATAGCCTGGAGGGAACCTTCCTTTTCCTGGAACCCTCATGTAGAATGTATCGGCCAGGTCCCTTGCAGGATGGTCCTGCGGCTGGTAAAGGGCATCAAAGTTCCAGAAAGCGACCTCAACAATTGGCCCGCTCATCTCCTTGAAGCCCATTTCTATCCATATCCTTCTTATGTAGTCCAGTGCCTGGCCAAGGAAGTGCTTCTTGCCAGGATGGGTCTCTGGCGCTGGTGCACCAACATCATACTTCCTGAAGGGCACTTTCTTCCAGTTCCCTGCTATTATGAGGCTCGGTGTGAGCTGCTTTATTTCCTTGACAACAACCTTCTTGCTCACCTTCTCCTCTTCAACAAGCCTCCTGCTTACCAGTATTCTCAGCAGCTTCCCATCAGTGCTGCCCCTTTCATCAACTTCCTCCAGGGCTGTCTCCAGCCTTGTCTTCATCCCGATTGTTTCCTTTCCCTTCTGCGTGAGGTCAGCCTGTCCTGCCTCTATCTTTACCCAGCCGTTCTTCTTTGCCCAGCCAACTGCAATGGCATTCAGGCTCTTGACTGACTTCTTGCCTGTTTTCAAGATATGCAGCAGCTTCTTCTCAGGAAGACCTCCTGTTAAATATTCCTTTCCTTCCTTTGTGAGTACATACATCAGTCCTTCACCAAAAACTTGTCCACCATGTTCCTTGCCTTTTCCCTTTTCTTCTGGTGCTCCTTAAGGAAAGCAGTTACCTTTTTAATGAGGTATTCCTTCAGCTCTCCTGTCAATAAGGCACCGCTCTTATAGTCATCATGGATATTTTTTATCTTTTTGTCATTAGGTTCGAAGAACGCATAAAGCCATTGGTAGCTCACGTCTATGTCAGGGTTTCCGCCCTTCTTTCTGTGCATCTCCACTGTTTCCTGGCCTCCTGAGAATGCATGCTTCCTGATTTTCTTTGCTGCTTCCTCAGGGCTGTCTGTAAGTGCTATGAATGACGTCGGGTCGCTGCTTGACATTTTCCCGCCTTTCAGACCTACCACAAACTTGTGATAGGTGGAGCTCAGCTGTATGAATTTGAATTCCTTTATTCTATTGCCTATGTCTCTTGCAAGCCTCAGATGCGGATCCTGGTCAAATCCAACAGGGACCACAACAGGCTTTGGCCCTCCGAATTCTGGAAGTTCAGGATGAAACATGTCTGATGCCTGGAACAGAGCTGATGTTATTCTTCCAGGGTTTATTGCTCCATAGATTGCCTTCATCTCATTGAATGTTATATGCCTTGCAGCCATGCCTGCAAGCTTGTAGTATGCATTTGCCTTTTTTGCATTTGATGAACGATTGCTCTGGAAATAGAAGTCACAGTTCTTGGGCTTGAGCCCAAGAGCAATATAATTCAGTAAATATTCCTCAATCGCAGTCTTTTTCAGCTCTTTCATGCTTCCGAGCCTTGTGTTGTAGGCCTCTATGTCTGCAACTGCCACATATACCTTTGCACCATGTGACTGGTAGTATATTATCTGGTCTGCCAGTATCTTGTGACCCAAATGGAACTTCCCTGTTGGCATGAGACCAGTCATCATGACGAACTCCTTCTTTTTCTTGATAGCGTCAGCTATCCTCTCGAAGTCCCTGTGCCCGTATACAATGCCCCTCCTGAACAGGACATTGTCTGGCAATATCTTTGCAAACCTGGCAAAGGGCTTCATGCCGAACCCCTTTATGAGCTGGTCATAGTCTATCTTTCCGCTGACCTCCCATGGGGTCACTACCATTTTCTCTGCCATACCAATCACTCTATCTTTGATTTTACTCCAATTTATATTTAGGTTTCTTGCCGTTGTTTTCTCGGTATGTTCTGCATTTTCGATGCTGTTTTTGATAACAGGACATACCTTCTATTTTGCAAATGCGGACCTCTAGGCCCATGCCTGTTTCGAAATCCGTACAAAAGTAATTGATCCCGGATTTTACATGAGGGCATCGGCCAAACCTCATCACCCCTCATATAAGCACCTCCTTTTTGGTGGGGTCAGAGGGATTTGAACCCCCGTCTGCAGCTCTGGAGGCTGCTGTCCTGCCACTAGACGATGACCCCTTTCAGTAACCTTGATAGGAACACCATGACACCTGGAGCTGCCACAGACAATGAGGCCCCCTTTCCTGAGCTTTCGCAGTATGTACTTCACAGTGCTCTCAGGATATTTTCCAGAAAGCTCCCTTACAGCGCGGGAATATGTCATTCCCTGCAGAAATACGATGTCAGAAAGAATCTGTTCCTCGCGCTTTGATAGAGATGCTTCTACAAGAATCTTCTTCTCATGCTTGCCAAAGGCGCATCTCCTTCATTTCAATCACTGGTTACTAATTGCAGGTAAAACCTTATATAAATGCTGGATAAAATTAAGAATGATACTATGCCTTCAATTGAGGTACTAGAGGCTCTTGCAAAGAGAAGGGGGTTTTTCTGGCTATCCTCAGACCTGTACGGCGGCTTTGCAGGCTTCTATGACTATGGCCCGATGGGCACTGCACTGAAGAGAAAGCTGGAGAACCAGTGGAGATGGTTCTTCCTGGGCCTGCATCCTAACTTCTTTGAAATAGACCCGAGGGAAGTAATGGCAGAGAACGTGTTCAAGGCATCAGGCCATGTGGAAAGCTTTGTTGACCCGATAGCAAAATGCAAGAAATGCGGCACACACCACCGTGCTGACCATATAATGGAGGATTTCCTGAAGGAGAGCTTCGAGGGGATGACACCTGAAAAATTAAAGGAAATAATAAGGAAGCACAAGATAAAATGCCCGAAGTGCAAGGGCGAGCTTGGCAATATCAGCGTCTTCAACATGATGTTCAAGGTTCCCGTCGGACCATTGGGCGAGGCAGGAGGTTATCTCAGGCCTGAGACAGCGCAGGGAGCCTACATAAACTTCCTCCAGTCATTCGAGGTACTGAGGAAGAAGCTGCCCCTTGGCCTTGCAATAGTGGGCCGTGCATTCAGGAACGAGATTTCACCCAGGCAGCTGACCTCAAGGATGAGGGAGTTCGACCAGGCAGAGCTCCAGATATTCTTTGACCCTGATAACCTTGACAAGCATGATGACTGGGACAGTGTAAAGAAAAACAAACTGGTCCTGAAGCCTGTTGACAAGAAAGCCAGTGAAATGACATGCGAGGATGCCAACAAGAAGATGAAAATACCCAAGTTCTATGTCTACTACATGTCAAAGGTCCAGGATTTCTTCCTCAACACACTTAATTTTCCAAGGAAAAAGTTCAGGTTCAGGGAACTCTCAAAGGAGGAAAGGGCATTCTACAACAAGATACACTGGGACATTGAGCTTGATGTTGAGGCACTTGGAGGATTCAAGGAGATAGGCGGAGTTCACTACAGGACAGACCATGACCTTTCAGGACACCAGAAAGTATCCAAGAAGAAACAGCAGGTGTTCTTCAATGGAAAGAAGTTCATACCGCATGTTCTCGAACTGAGCTTTGGGGTTGATCGCATGATGCTCGCATTGCTTGACATCCACTACAACAAGAAAAAGGACAGGGTGTTCATCAGCCTTCCCTTTTCACTCTCACCATTCACAGTTGCTGTATTTCCCCTGGTCAGCAAGAACGGCCTGCCTGAAAAGGCAATGGAAATATACAACAGTCTCAAAGGAACATTTGACTGCATTTATGATGATTCAGGCAGCATAGGAAAGAGGTACTACAGGCAGGACGAGATTGGAACGAGCTTCTGCATAACAATCGACCACCAGACACTTGAAGACAGCACAGTCACAATCAGGTTGAGGGACAGCACAAAGCAGGAAAGGGTGAAAATAGATTCTCTTCATGACTTCATATGCGATAAACTGAAGTAATTTTTATGTGGTATAATCTTTGGTCTATAAGGTTCACTGTGCTTTGCATTCTTGTCTTTATCCTCCAGTTGGCATTCCCGATTACAGGTATATTTGCCCTGATATCTGAGAATGTGCTCTTTGCTCCATGGACACTTGTAACCTCGGTCTTTCTCCATGGCTCCATAGAGCACCTCATGTACAACATGTTCGCACTTGCCCTTTTCGGCTTCATCCTCGAAAGAATAGTCGGAAGCAGGAGGTTCCTCATACTCTTCTTTTCAGGAGGAATATTTGCCAGCATTGGTGCAGCAATATTTTATCCTGCTTCATTAGGAGCAAGCGGAGCACTGTTCAGCATACTGGGCGCCCTAACAGTGCTCAGGCCAAGGATGATGGTATGGATAGGAGGGATTCCAATGCCAATGTTTGTTGCAGCAATTCTATGGGCAGCAATAGACATCATGGGAATGTTTGCTCCAGGAGAAACAGCAAATGCAGCCCATCTTTTCGGCCTGGCCTTCGGTCTGATATACGGCTTCACACTGATCAAGGAATTCGGTGAGAAAAGGCAACCAAGGGAGAGACCTTCTGTGAGCAATGAAGAGATTGAGGAATGGGAAAAGAGATGGATGTAATTATCTGTAAGAAAGCCTTATTATCCTTCTGCAGTGCTTGCATATTTTCTGCGTGACCCCTTTTCGCCTTACCTTGTTGAGCCTGCCAACTTCCTTTATGGATTTTCTGCACTTGTCGCATTTGGTCTGAATAAAAAACACCGGAAACTTATTTGGTCTGGGGCCCTAGTGATTCCTTTAGTTTTCTTATATTATACCTTATCTTATCTTTAAGTTCTTTTTTCCTCTTTATCAGGTTCCTTTCCAGCCTGTACAGGGCATCTCCAACAGCATCTCTTGGGTCCCAGCCCCATGCCTTGGACATGAACAGTCCCTTGTCAGTCATGAGCCTTATCCTCACAGACCACTTTGCCTTCAGGCCCCTGTACTTGTATTTCTTGAAATGTATGAACATGAACTGGATGGGGTATATGGAGGCTATCTTTTCTATGCTGTCGCCTATCATCCTGTGCACAGTGCTCACCACGAAATCGTTTTCATGCTCAAGCCCGATTGCATGGTAATAGACCCCTTTCTGAACGCCGCCTGCAACAAAGACCTCCAGCAGGTCCTTTACAGTCACAATACCCACTGGCACCCCCTTGTCAGCAACAGTGATGCCCGAGCACTTATGTTTCAGCATCTTGTTCACAACATCATTCAGGCTGTCCCTTCTCCTTACAGTCGGCGGCTTCCTGTTCATGAGGTTGCTTATGGGCATTGCAGAAACCCTTTCCATTTCAGCAGCCATATTGTACCATGTCATTTTTTCCTTTGACTGCTTCACTGCCTTCATGAGGTCAAATGCAGCAACTATTCCCACGATTTTTCCCTCATCATCCACAAGGGGTATCCTTGATATTGCCTTTTCCCTCATCATCACCCTTACTGTGCCTATGTCAGAATTCTGCGATGTCACAAGAGCAATGGACATCACGCTCTCTGCAGGGGTCTGCCTGAATTCCTTTGATTTTGAAGCAAGCTCAAGTATATCGAATATAGACACAATGCCCACGACTTTCTTCTTTTCCAGCACAGGCAGTGCCCTGAGTCCTGTCTTGGAAATCAGCTCGGCTGCTTCCTCAATAGACATGTCGGGCTCGAGCGTGGGCGGAGGAAAGTCCATCAGGCTCCTTAGTTTCTGCTTCACCGGGTTGGAAACCCCCCTGCTCACAAGGGCCTTGAACCTTACCATGCCAAGAAACTTCTTGTCCTCTATTATGGGCACCTCATGCACGTGCTTGTTTTCCATGAGCGCTATGAACTTGTTCACAGTGTCAGATGGCTTGAGACTGAGAACCCTTGTTGACATTATGTCTCTTACAAACATCTTAACGCCCCTATGATATTTTCTGCTCAGTTATTTATAGTTTCTAAGGTTTAAAAAACTGAACCTGAACATATTTTATCTTCTTTCCCACAATTGCCCATAACATATTTGCCCTTATGTTGTGCGCAAGCCTCACTGCCCTGGACAGCTCTGGAAAGCTGAAAACATATTTCTCAGGCACTGCGAAAACAACCCATTTTGTGTGCTCCCGTGCTGTTTTTGGACCCCTCTTCAATGGCCTGACTCCCTTTGCATATACCCTGAAATCACAGCCGAACTTGAAGCCTGTTCTGACAGCAAGTTCCCTTTCCCTGAGGTCCTTGTAAACAGCATACCTGTGATCGAACCTCTTGTCAAGCTTTTTGCAATAATCAAAGAACCTTTCCTTGTCAATCTTCTTTCTATCTTCAACAATCTTTATCTTTCCCTTATCAACCAGATAGGCTGCCTCTATGAGCGCAAGCTCAAGCTTCTCGTTTCTCATCTTCCCGAAAGTGCCTTCACCGTACAGCTTCTCAGCTGCCTTCTTTTCCCATACAATCACCCTGTCCTCAGCAAGTTGCGCCTTTATCATACCACCACTTCTCATGATGTAGTATTTCTTTAAGAGACTTCTTTTTGCTCCTTTTCCTTTTTTCATTGGGGTAGCCACATATTATGACATAAGGAAAGATGAAATTCTTAGGTATTCCCAACACTCTCTTCGCCTTTTTCTTGTTCATCCATCCTATATAACAACAACCAAGACCCAGTTCTGTTGCTGCTAATACAAGATATGAAGAGGCAATTGAAAGGTCTCTTAAAGCCCTTGCAACATTAGGGTCATCAACACCTTCAATAAATTTGGTCTTGGGATAAGCATCGGGATTCGCACAGCATGCTATTATCAATGGGACATCATACACCAAATTTTGCACAAATATCTTGTTTTTCTTTAGCATTTCCTTTGTTTTCTTATCCTTGATTATGATATAGTTTGAAGGCTGGGCATTGTTACCTGAAGGAGCAAGCCTTGCAGCGTTCAAGATTTTCTTTATAATATATTCAGGCACCTCTTTCCTTTTGAATTTTCTTATACTCCTTCTTTTTTTGATAGTCTCTATAACACTCATATCAATCACGGTGAAATCGAATTAATTATATAATATGTCACATCTAAATCATTATCCACAATAGCCCAGAGTGCAACAGCCCTTATGTTCTTTCCCAGCTTTATTGCCTTTCCGAGCTTTTCCATTTCACAGGGATAGTCCTCTGCTTCTGCAAAAACTATCCACTTGACCTTCCCTTGCTTTTTCGGCTTTGCCCCCCTTTCATAAACCCTGAAATCACTTCCCTTGAAACCTGTTCTCACAGGAAGCCCCCTATCCCTGAGGTCCCTGTAAACAGCATATCTGGCTGTGAATCTGGGGTCAATCTTGGAGCAGTAGTGGAAGAACTCCTTGAAGTCCATGTCCTTGAGCTCTATCTTTGCCCTTTCCATGAGCAGCACTGCCTCGACCAGGTCAAGTATCAGCTTCTTTCCCTCAAGATTGCCATACCATCCCTGCTCATACAGCTCTTCCCCTTCCTCTACAATAACCTTGTCTTCCTTGACTTCAGCTTCCATAGGACCACTCTAATTAAAATCAACCTAGGACTTTATAAATAAGAATTACTCAAGGCTGATTCCTCTTGTTGCAGCCCTGACTTTACAGTCCCTGCAGAAATACCTTTGCTTATTGTCAACATCCTCAACACTCGGCGAGAATGCCATAACACAGAACGGATGCCTGCAATGCCCCAAACCAAGATGGTGGCCTATCTCATGCACAGCTTCCTTTACTGCCCTGTCTGATAGGACCAACAGGTTCACGCCCTTCCCATAGAACTCCGGCTTCAGCCTTGTCAATGATATTATTGCAGAACTGTGTATGGGATCCTCCACGCCAAACACAAAGTTAAGGCCGTCATAGTAGATGTCCTGGTCTATTATGAAGAGGGAAGGAATGCTCCTGTCAATGAACTTTGCAGCCTTTTCCTTTGAAAGAATATCTATGATCTTCTCAGCATTGTACTGCTTTCTCCAGTGGTTGTACGAGTCCTGCGGCACATCAAGCGCTGGCATCATCCTGACTTCAGAATTGAATATGTCCGGGAGTGATGCCTTTATTGTTTCAAGAATCTTCTGTGGAGGATTACCCACAGGTATTATCCTGATGAGCATAATAATATTTTGGTTCCTAATGTTAAAAAGGCTTATTCTCCTCTATTATTCTCATTATTTTTCTTACCCTCTCCAGATTAGAATCAAGCGGTATTTCATATACCTTTATACCCAGAGAACTGATGATCTGGTCAATTAATACATCAATCTCCTTCTGCCATTTCAGGTTCACTGACCTGAAGCCGTCATTTGTTATCATCATCTGCTTCTCCTTTGGTATTGTGAGCTTGAAGAGGAAGTCATATGTCTTGTGCCACTCTTCAAGCACTGATTTTGCAATGCTGACAAACTCCTCTTTGGGGTTAGGTGTGTTCTTGAGAATTGAAAGAAAGTATGCATAGATGTTCACTATATTACTGTCGCATACAATGACATCATTGTTGTGCTCAGCCTCCATCTCATTTGCTACCTGCTTTGCTATTATCCACATCTGGGAATCCAGTGTGCTGTTGCCCTCTGTGCCAGCAGGCATTGGGCAGTTCCTTACTGATTCTGGAACAAACTCGGCCCTCACCCCCTTCTCCTTCAGTGCACCCACAAGGGAATGGCAAAGAGACGTCTTTCCTGTATTGAATGTCCCTATGATGCCTATTTTCATGCAATATGATTGTCCTCCAAAGATTTAAAGAATACGCTTATCTTCTCCTTCATTTTTATCACCCTTATATATCCATCTGTTTGACGGTGCATCAAATTCGTAATGTCCTGGTTTGTCTACGTATATCTTTCCCCATTCTTTCATTTTCCAGCCTTCTGGCTTGTTTGTATAGTTTATGTGCATTTGCTCCACCTCCTATCAATGTACAAAGACTTCATCTGTTCGACGAAGAAATTTGGTGGGGCAGGCGTGAGCTTCAGGAAGATAGGAGACCTAACTCCCATTTGAATTCGCGGCACACCAGAGGTACCTGATGCACGCACGCGACAAATGAGCCATCAACACAAAAGTGCCGGTGTCTACCTTGCCGCTCATCCGAGTCTTCAGGTTCGCCTCCAATCGGATGTAGCGCTCTCCCGGGCTGAGCATGCAGTCCTCCAAAAGGATTACTGCCCCAGCCTATACGGCCAGCCCCATACTAATCTGATTAAATCTAAGCGTTTAAATTGTTTTGCCTGGCTTAGTTATTTAAGTGCTTGCGCTGAATTATGGTTATGAAAATACAGATACTGTATATACTCAATTGCCCTCATTGTGTCAAGACCAAAGGGCTGGTTAAAGAAAGTTTGAAGGAACTTGGAGTTAAGGCTGAAGTAGAGGAAACATTGATTGATTCTGATGAAAGGGCAAAAAAGTACAATTTTGTAGGCTCGCCTTCTGTTACAATCAATGGAAAAGATATCCAGGAAGAAGTTAGCAAAGGAAGATGTATGTCATGCGAAGAGCTTGCTGAACAAACAAAGGGGACAACTGAATTTGTAAAACAGGAATGCATGTGCGGATGCCGAACCTATTTCTTCAAAGGAAAGCAATATCCCTATCCTCCTAAAGAAATGATTAAAGAAGCAATCAAGCGCGTTATACATTAATCAATCCAGTCCTTCTTCCTTATTTTTCTCAGGAAGATACTTGTCAGAGACAAACCCCCTCATATTACCTATTCTTACACCTTCTATATTTTTATTTATATCCTCCTTTGAGAATTTTGAATACGGAATAAGCCTTTTTATTTGGTTTATTGTCATTAAATGTTTTCCTTGTATAGTTTTGCATACATTTCCTTGCCATGAATTTATTATTTTTGCAATATCCCTTTGATACAGGTTTATTGAATCAAAAAACTCAAGTCTAAATTCATCATTAAGTTTACAATAAAATTCTCTTGAGTTAAGTATTTTTGTGAACTTCTGTTTTTTTCTTTCACATCTGTCAAAAATTCTAATTTCCCATAATTTCGAATAATTTTTCCATTTATTAATTATAATTTCTGCCCTGTTTCCATCTCTTTCTTTGTATTTTGCTTTTATTCCTTCGATTCTAAGACAATCTATGCAAAAATTTCTTAACCAACCTTCACCCAAAGGATTATAAGAAAAGCCTATATATTCAATGCAATTATCTTTTTCTTTAAAACCAATTGTACCCTCAGCAGCAAAGTAACCCCTTAGAAACCCTCTTCTTAACTTTTTATTTCTTTTTATTACTTGTAGGGAATGTTCAAGGATGTTCTGAAAAATTACTCTAAAAACGAAACTGTTAATCTGAACATCTACCGTTTCAAATTTATGTCTATTTGATTTTTGAAATCTGAATTTTGCTTCATTAATATCAAGTATTTTTGACCATTTCTCTCTTATTTTCTCTTCGTCTTCATTTTTATATCCTATTGTTATACACATTCTTTCTATAGGTACATTCATTACATTTCTAAAAAATTGAAACATGAACTTTATAATATCCTTGTCTTTATTTACAAATCCTGCATGTGTTAAATCATTTTTTGTTAATTTTCCATCACCAACATATAAACCAACAGCTTCAGTGAAAACCTCATCAATTTCAATTTCTTTAGGAAGTATAAATGGTTTGGGGTTACTTCCGCTTCCAGTTCTTTTAGAAAAAAACTTTGATTTTATCCTTTAGCTCCTCAAAAAAGAACACTCTTTTATCAATAGATGTTGGAATAAAGCTCTTAGTTATTATTTTCATACAATAAATATTTGAGTTATTTTTATTTAAATTTTCTAATTGATTTCGCACATTTATCACCTCGCTTGGATTTGTGAGGGTTCTGAACCCTCTGCTAGGATTGGGGTTCAGGTTCCGAATTCATTTGCGAGGTGGAACAAGCGAAATCAGAAAATTCTAATCCAAAAAATCTCTCTTCTTTATTTTTTCTGGAAGGTAAACATCTGATATAAAACTAACTCCCTTTGCAACAAGGGCATCCAATTCTACCTTTCCGCCTTGTTGTTTCATCATCTTAAACTGTCTTTGCCATGCTTTATTGTCTTTAAACCAGTCATATTTTCCTATTTGTTCCAATCTTTTTTTATCGACATCTTTGAACTTAATTATATGTTTTTTAAGATTGTATTTTATAATATCATCACAAGTAAGACCAATTAACTTTGCACTTGGTATTGCTAGTTTATCAGAAGCATATGCAAGAGAGATTGAACCGAATTTCAAAACAGAATAAATATATACCCCCCAACTATCATTGTCGACTAACACATAAACAGGAAGCTTTAGCTCCTTGTTCATCCTCTGCAGCAGCCTGCGGATGCCTCTGGTTGCCTGTCCCTGTGAAGCGATTATCACACAGTTCATCTTGTCCCATACCCTGTCTTCATGCAGCCTTTCCCACATGGCCATTTTTTCCATATAGATGATAAATTTTGCATCTACTTTTTTGAACTCTATGTCCTCTGTATTGGACGGGATTGCCCATCCACCGCTTCCAAGCTTTGACCAGTTTATCAGGTCTCCCTTGTCCTTAATTACAATCTTTCCTGCTGCAGCGCCGTTCTTGTTGGCATTGATGTGAAGCTGTTCCCTGGAAAGGCCTGTGAGCAGCTCAAGGTCTTCCACTGCATCATTTGATTCCTTCTGCTCATCAACAATGTCGATATTGGTTCCAGGTATTGTCCTCCTCATTTTATAAAATGCCTGCCTCAGGCTGATGTGCTTCTTTGCATCAAGAAGTTCTTTTGCTGTTGCTGCGACCTCCATGGTCTGTACAAACTTCCTTACATGTGCGACATTGAAGAAGAACCTGCTTGATGTCTTGTCACCCATAACCAGAAGCTTTTTCTTGGCATCAAATATCACATTGCTCAGTGCCCTTATGGGAACATCAAGTTTCGGATTCATTCCTTTACGTACATCACTTATTATTCCCTTTCCTATACCGACAACCTTATCCTTTGGCTTCTTCTCCTTTTTCTTTTTCGACCTCTTCATCTTCTTTCTTCCCCCTTTTCAGCATCTTTTCAAAATCTTTTACTATTTTTTCCTTTTTCTCTCCTGTAAGGTTTGACAAGGCAAAGGCAATTTCAGGTATGTACTTCTCGAAAAGGCTTATTCTTTTCTGCACTTCCTGCGCCCTCCTTCTTCCTGAAACAAATCTCTGCAGTTTTCTTCCACATTCCTGCAGGGCAAGCCTTATTTCCTTTTTTATTATTGGATACGGGTCTATTGCTTCCTTTGACTCGGAAGTATAAGGTATCCATACAGATGCCATGTGAACTGCTATAACAGCAGGACCATAAGGAGTGGTTCCGTGCATGTCAAGACCATAGTGCTTCCAGTCAATCTTGTGCACAGCCTTTGTTATTGCGCATGAGCTTGCCTGATAAAGCAAAGGCACCCTGTTTGCAAAGCGCATAATCTTCACAGCTCCTTCCTTTGATACATCGCCACCATACGCTATTGCAGCCTCTATCTTGAAGGGCATGCCCCTGTAAACAGAAGGTGGTCTGGAGACCGCAAACACGAACTCAGGACTGTATTCCTTTCTCATTCCTTCTTCCAGTTTACCCGAACCTATTGGGCTCAGACAATCAAGAGGAGGCTTCATGAAGTCAGTTGCATGTATTGCCCTCCATAGCTTGTTGATCTGTTCATGTGTCAGTGCCTTCGGGCTTGTTGATCCCTTTATTCCTGCTCGCTTAACAATTTTCTTTGCTGTCCCGGGACCTACCCTGCAGAAGTCACCCGACAGAAAACCCACAACATTCCTTGTCCTTGTCAGTCTTGACATCCTTTCAAGCATGCCCACTTCCACTCCGAGCGGGTGTGGCTTGATGTCCTTGGGTAGTTTGGGCAGCTCTTTCACTGTCCTTGGGAACTCGTGCTTTGTGCCGTCAGGTGAATTGAATATGATGTGCGCAAATGGGTTGACAGTTGCTGTCTGTTTGAGATATTCGAAAACAGAATGGTACCTCTTCATGTACTTGCCCTCTATTTCCATGTCTATCCTTACTCCCCTTTCCCGGAAACCGTCTTTCATTGTCTCTTCCTTTATTATTTCAGGCCTGTTCTTTGTGACATTGATTCTCAGGTGCATTATGTTGACAGGCTTTTTCGGTCCTGTCCTTGAATAGATTATGGTCGGCTTGCCTGTTGTGAGCTGGGAATAAAGCACAGCAGCTGATATTCCCACACCCTGCTGGCCCCTGCTCTGCCTGAGCTTGTAGAACTTTGAACCATAGAGCAGCCTTCCGAATATGCTCGGTATCTGCTCCTTCACTATTCCAGGGCCATTGTCCTCAATAATTATCTTGAACCTGTCAACAGGCGCCTTTGTTACCTTGTACTTTGTCTTTCCCCTTGAAACCTCTATCAGCCTTTCATCACCAGTCAGGATTTCCTTTACCTTTATCTTCTTTCCTTCCTTTTCAAACACATAGACATTGCCCTTTCGTTTTTCTTCCTTTTTCTCCAGAGGCAGGGTCGAGCCTTCTGATATGAACTTTACTTTCTTTCCTTCAACAATGAACTCGCCTATGATGTCGCCTTCTTCATCCATTATAGAGTATATTTCCCTTGGCTCCTGCACTGTTATCTTTATCTCAGGAAGTATCCTTGCATCCTCACAGGCATCCAACGAATTGTCAACAGCCTCACGCACAACAGTGAGCAAAGCCTTTGCAGGGTTGTCAAAGCCGAGCAGGTGGCGATTCTTAATTCGTCCCTGATTTTTCAATCAAAGGATTTCGAAAAATTCAGCCACAGAGATTGCTCTTTGCTCGAGTGCTAGTTCTTCTGCTGTCCTGAACGTTTCTCTTTTCTTTGTCATTTTTTCCTAATCACCTCACCATGGTTTTTTATACTCGAATAAAAATTTAAAAAGTTCCGATAGTATATCGGAATTAAAATAATATGTATTTCTTTGTTTTTGATATGTCGATTTTTTAATGGTTATCACATTTTCTTGAACTAGCTCGTCATTTTTATAAGTTAATCTTTGCTCCGCTACCATTATCTCTGCTGTCTTTGCTGCTATTCTTTTCGCCATTTTATTCATTCCTCGAGTCTGGTGTTGAACCTTTCTGTATTCTTTTCTTGTATTTCTCCATTGCAAGTTCAAGCGCTTCCTCAATATCTACATTCAAGGTGTTTGCAAGGTTTATTAATGAATATAATGCGTCTCCAAGTTCTGATTTTATTTCTTCTCTCTTCTTGGGTGGATGTCTTCCATAATCTGTTGCCTTCAATATCTCCTTTGCAACCTCTCCAAGTTCTGATATGAGGTCAAGTGCAGCATGCTCTGGTGACATCTGCAGTTTGTTTTCTTCAACAAACCTTTTTACTTTCTCCTGCATCAGATCACCTTCCCCCTTTTTATTTTTTCCAGGTGCCTGTAAACTGTTGTATGCCTTGCACCGCTTATAAGCATTTCTATTGCTTCTTTTGCATTTTTCAGCTGGTCCCAGTCCCCGATGATCGATACTGTCTTTCCATAGACCGAGACAGCAGCCCCTGTACATCTTTCTATCTCTTCCCTTGTCCTGCCACTGGTCCCTATTATCCTTGCCTTTATCCTCTCGTTCCTTCCTATGTCAATCACTTCCAGTGTCTGCTCCTCATCAAACAGCCTGAATGCCCTTTCAGGCGAGAAGCCCCTTCCTATTGCCTTCACAGTGTTCTTTGCCTGGAGAAGCTTAAGA
Organism: Candidatus Aenigmatarchaeota archaeon; assembly: GCA_046760225.1. Classification (GTDB taxonomy): domain Archaea; phylum Aenigmatarchaeota; class Aenigmatarchaeia; order Aenigmatarchaeales; family JACQIB01; genus JAWABM01. The sequence goes on along the minus strand of JBHIDR010000002.1, from coordinate 15,580 downwards.
CCTTCACCATCAACCTCAACAGAGTTGTCAACAAAATCCAGTTTGACATCCAGACTTTCCTCGATCTCCCTCCTTGCTGACTTCACTATCCTTATTCTTTCTGACGGAACAAGTACAATCTCTTTAATGTGCTTCACCTTTTTAAAAGTTTTTCGTATATTTCCTCATCTTCACATTCCACCCCGAGCTTCCTGAAATATATGCACACATTATTTATGTCCCTTTTCAAAAACCCTAGCGCATGGGGATGGTCCTTCACAACTGACTGTGAAAAGTCTATTATCCATGGCCTTTCCTTGTGCAGCAGTATATTGAATTCTGAAAGGTCACCATGCACTATTCCTGCCTTCACCCACATCCTCTTCATATCACCAATTACAACTTTAAATACCTTTTCAGGATCCTTCGGCCTTGTATGGCTCAGCCTTTGCGCAGGCTTGAAATCATCACCTATGAACTCCAGCACCAGCACGTTCTTCTCAAATGCAATGGGCCTTGGGCAGTGCACTCCGGCTTTCCTGGCCCTTTCAAGGTTCTTGAACTCCTTCTTGGCCCATGCAAAAATAATGCTCCTCTTGTCCTTCTTGATCCTCCCGAACCTTGGGTCACCAATAAGGTAGGGCAGCATCCTCTTGAAGTTTGCAGCCTCAATTGCATAGACCTTGATTGCCACTGTGCCCTTTCTTCCTCTTGCTGCAAGGACCTTGGACTCCTTTCCTTCCTTGACAACACCCACAACCTCCTTTATGTCCCCCCTGTTCATCAGCTTGTAGATGGCAAGTATTGTCTGGTTGTCAAATACCCCTCCCCAGGTCTTTCTGAGGTCTGACCACCTTATTTTCTTGTCTGGCTTAAGTCCCATAACACTAAATCGCAGGAAGAGTTTAAAAGCTTAAATTTTTAATATCCAAAAAATAATACAAATCAAGGTAATTTCATGAAAAGGTTGTTTTTGCTACTCACCATATTTTCGCTCTTTGCAGTGCCTGTTGTTGCAGCATCGCTCACAATAACCTATCAGGTTATGGAGGATTATGTCAGGCCAGGCAGCCAGACAACAGTGATCCTTACCTTCACAAACCCGAGCACAACAACTGATGTGACAAATCTCAGGGTCACAATCACAGCTGGCCCTGATCTTTCTGTTTCCACATCCAGTGTGCAGATAGGAACACTTGGTGCAGGCTCTTCCCAGCAGGCCTCTGTTGTTGTTACTGCTTCATCTACAGCCAAGTCACAGCAGTCCTATATCTCTGTTTTGGCCAGCTATGGCGTGAACTCTGCAACAAAGGAGACAAGGATAAACGTCCCAATAGCAATCAGGAGCCCTCCCCTCTTGCAGGTCTCAAATGTGAATTTCTCATCACCACCAACACCCGGTTCATCAGTCATCCTGAACTTTGACCTTGTTAACAATGGTAATGGCCCTGCAAAGGATGTTTCAGTTTCACTTACCCAGAGCAGCGGCCTGTTCACGGTCTCTGGCTCTTCAGAGAGCTTTGTGACCACTATTCGAGCAAAGGGTAGGGAGCCCTTCTCATTTGAGATAACAATAGACCCTGCAGCATCAGTGGGCACACAGCTTATCCCTGTGAAGCTGATTTATTATGACGAGGCAAAGACAACAAGCTACAACGAGACAAAGAACATAGGCCTTCCGATTTCAGGCCAGGCCGAGTTCGTTGTGACGCTTGATGAGACCCGTGATTTCTACTTCGGAAGGAAAGGCATAGCAACGATATCAATATCGAACAGCGGCACCGGCTCTGCTGAGTTCCTTACAGCCAAGGTAACATCTGACTACGGCTCAAAGGAAATATACATAGGTAAGCTGGAGCCTGATGATACTGAGACAGTTGACATAGAGCAGGACCTCAAAGCCGCAACAGGGATCTATGACATAACAATTGAGCTCAGCTACAGGGACAGCTACAACAATCCCTTCACTGTTACAAGGACAGTGTCTGTCACCCCGACTGCAGCTCCGATTGAACTGCCCTGGGCATGGATAATTCTTTTGGTAGTAATAGCAGGAGGCATATGGTGGTGGAAATCCAAAAAGTGATTGAATGCCGTTCGATCCTGTATGCGGAATGGAGGTAAGCACAAGAAAGTTTCCTTACAAGTATAGGGGAAAGAAACATTACTTCTGCAGTCCTGATTGCAGGAAGTCATTCCTGAAGAATCCTGAAAAGTTCCTCGTAGAGGAGCCCATCATAAGGCTCGATTCAGTCTGGAAGACATACACAATGGGCAGGGCAAGGGTGAACGCACTGCAGGGCCTCAGCATGACCATTTTCAAGAATGAGTTCATTGCAATAATGGGCCCCAGCGGATCAGGAAAAAGTACGTTAATGCATCTCGTAGGTGCCCTGGATGTCCCCACAAGGGGCAAAGTATTCCTTGAAGGAAAGGACATATCAGCTCTGCCTGAAAATACCTTGGCAAAACTGAGAGGTAAAAAAATAGGTTTTGTGTTTCAGCAGTTCAACCTCATGCCCAATCTCACGGCGCTTGACAATGTCATGCTTCCAATGATCTTCCAGGGAGTGAAGGAAAGGGAAAGAAGGCAAAGGGCAAGGAAACTGCTTGCCTCTGTTGGCATAGCAAAAAGGGCCAAACACAGGCCGACTGAGATGTCAGGCGGTGAGCAGCAGAGGGTTGCAATTGCAAGGTCACTTGCAAACGACCCTGACATAATACTTGCTGATGAGCCAACAGGAAACATTGATTCAGCAACAGGCAGGCAGATAATGAACCTTCTCCTGAAGCTCCATAGAGGAGACAAAAAGACAATAGTCATAGTGACCCATGACCCTTACATAGCAGGCCATGCGCAGAGGATGATGAACATAATGGACGGCAAGCTTCTGCATGACCATGTGCTTGCAAAGAAATACCTATGGGCCGCCAACAGGAGGTTGAGGAGATGATATCTGATTACTTTTCCTTTTCATTGAGGACGCTTAGGTACAGGAGATTGAGAAGCTGGCTTACCATACTGGGCATATTCATAGGAATAGCAGCTGTCATAGGGCTCATATCAATAAGCCAGGGAATGAACGAGGCAATAGCCCAGCAGTTCGAGCTTCTTGGCACAGATACCATAACCATCATGCCAGGCAAGTTCGGTGCAGGACCTCCTGGCTTCGGAGCAGCAGACTTCACTGAAGATGATGTTGATGTCATCAAGGGTGTCAGGGGTGTGGATACTGTTGTGCCAATGATTTTCCGCATGCAGGAAGTGAAGTACCGCGGCGAAAGCAAGTATACATGGGTCACCGGCACACCAGCAAAGCAGGTTGAAGAAGTATTCTTTGATATCCAGGGACTGCACATAGAGAAGGGAAGGCTCCCTTCTGAATCAGATACTTACGGGCTTGTTGCAGGCACCTCTGTCCAGGACGAGCTCTTTGAGAACAATGTAAACATAGGCGACAGGATAGAGATAGCAGGCAAGACCTTCAAGGTAAGGGGATTCCTAAGTGAAGTTGGGAATCCGCAGGATGACAATAGCCTTTGGATACATATGGATACGGCAAGGGAGGTCTTTGATGAGCCTGATGAGGTATCATTTATAAGCCTGAATGTGAAGAGCGGAGCCGATGTGGACAAGGTTGCTGATGAAATAGCTGAAGAGCTTGAGGACGTCAGGGGCCAGGATGATTTTTCTGTCCTTACAACAACACAGATATCTGAAAGCGTAAGCAACGTATTAGGCATAGTCCAGCTGGTTTTTGTTGGTATAGCCTCAATAGCACTCCTTGTGGGTGGCGTGGGAATAATGAACACAATGTACACATCTGTAATGGAAAGGACAAAGGAGATAGGCGTGATGAAGGCAGTCGGGGCCACCAACAGTGACATCATGTTCATATTCGTCTTTGAGTCCGGTATTCTGGGCCTGGTCGGTGGCATAATAGGGGTCATACTTGGCCTTTCCCTTAGCTTAGGAATTGAAGTGATTGCAGCAGAAGCAGGCTATGGAATATTGAAGGCTTCAATAACGCCAGAGCTCATTGCCTTTGGCCTTGGCTTCTCGTTCCTTATAGGGGTTGCATCAGGAGTTCTTCCTGCAAGAAGAGCAGCAGGAATGAATCCTGTTGATGCACTGAGGTATGAGTAAAATGATGTTCATAATAATCCATGGTGCTTATGGACATCCTGAAGAGAACTGGTTCCCCTGGCTGAAGAAGGAACTGGAAGGGCTAGGGCATGAAGTTCTTGTACCAAGGTTCCCGACACCTGAAGGACAGTCTTTGGAGAACTGGATGAAAGTAATGAATAAACATCCGATTGATGAGAACACAGTAATGATAGGGCACAGCATTGGTCCTGCGCTAATATTGAGGATTCTTGAAAAGCAAAAGCTCAGGGCTGCATTTCTGGTTGCAGGATTCTTGGGAGCACTGGACAGCGAGGAAGTCGATGAAATAAACTCCTCATTTTTCAAGGATCCATTTGACTGGGATGCAATAAAAAACAACTGCAAAAATATTTTTGTTATTGGTTCAGACAATGACCCATATGTTCCCTTGGAAAAGACAAACGAGCTTGCAAGAAACCTCGGAGTAGAACCCATAATGGTCAAGGATGCAGGCCATTTCAACAAGGCAGCCGGCTATACAGAGTTCCCCTTTCTTCTAGAAAAAATCAAGAAGCTCTTATGAACTCGCAGTTCTCATCAAATTCAACAAAATGGCTTGCTGTTATCCCATATGCAGGACACTGGTTCGCAGGATCATTATCAACAGCCTGCCTTGGCCAGTGAGCAACATCACAGACCCAGCCGTCACCCAAATCATTCGACAGGCAAGGCCCGTTGCTCAGGTCAGTCCCCTTTGCTTTTGCATCTTCGCACAGGTCCCTGCACGCATGTATCTTCACGTCGTCAGCCTCTGTAAGGACCCTTTCTGTGTCAGCAGCCTGTCCAATGCATCCTGATGCAAGTACAACCAGCACAAGTAAAAGAGCAATTTTTCGCATAATATTTATTCTAGTTTATTCGCAATATAAAGTGATATCATGGGCTACAAGGCAAACCTGTGGAAGATGTATGCAATAAACTTGTTCCTGATGATGCACCTTTTCGCAGCCATAATCATACCCTTCTTCACAGAATGGATAGGCTTCAACTTCACCCAGATATTCCTGCTGCAGGCATGGTTCATGGCATCCATATTCTTTTTGGAAATACCAACAGGAACAATAGCAGACAGGTATGGCAGGAAGGCCTCAATAGCACTGGCAGCATTTGTTAATGCAGCAGCTGCCCTGATTTATGCCAACACAACGAATTTTTTCGTGTTCATGTTTGCCGAGTTCCTCTGGGCAACTGCCTTTGCACTGCTTTCAGGCGCAGACCAGGCACTACTATACGATACGCTGAAGAAGATAAGGAAGCAGAAGATAGCGAAAAAGGTTTTTGCGCGCTACCAGCAGGCGGGCTCCATAGGAATAATATTAGGGGCCCCGCTAGGAAGCATGATAGCTGCTGCAACAACACTCAGGATGCCTGTTCTTCTCTCTGCTTTGCCCTTGACTGTTGCAGGGCTCATAGCGCTCACACTTGCAGAGCCATTGACAAGAAGGAAGATTGAAACCACGAGGTACTGGAAAATAATGAAGGAGGGCATAAAATACTTCACAAAGCACGGCACGCTCAAGATACTTGCATTTGACATGGCGCTCGTGGCAGCAATAACGCATTTCATATTCTGGTTCTACCAGCCAATGCTAACAAACGCAGGCGTGGGTATCTTCTATTTCGGTTTCATGACAGTTGGGATGAACATAGTTGCAATAGCGCTACTGCATTACATTGACCAGATTGAAAAGTTCTTTGGAACAAGGAAGTTAATCTTCGTTTCAACAATTGTTCCTGGCCTGTGCTTTGTTGCAGCAGGGCTCACAAACTTTTTGCCGGTAGTGATTGTAGCACCCCTGCTGATAATGGGATTCAAGGCAATCAGGGAGCCGATTTTCGGTCACCACATGAACAGGTATATACCCACGCCAAAACGGGCAACAGTGCTGTCAACAGTATCAATGCTCCGGAGATTCATAATTGCAGCAATCTATCCCTTCATAGGCATGCTGACTGACTGGAACTTCAGCTACACGCTGATGATACTTGGTGCAGTCCTCATAGCAATGGCATTCTTCTCCAAAGTAGAGGAATCAATGGTAAAGGAATAATATTTTATTCTTGTTGCCACAATAGTTTACCATGGAATGCGAGCTTTGTGCCCTGGATGAAAAATCAGTGATAAAGAAGTACGATCACTGGACAGTTTGCTTGAACTACAACCAGTATTATCTTGGGAGAAACATGATTGTTCTGAACAGGCATCTGGAAAACTATCTGGAGATTTCAGAAGACGAGCACAAGGAACTTTGGGATATCATGCATAAGGTCAACCATGGCCTGACAAACCTTTTCTCGCCTGATCTCTTCAACTATGCTGTTCTCATGAACGTCACAAGGCATGTTCACATGCACATGATACCAAGGTACCAGACACAAAGGGAGTTCGAAGGACAAAAGTTCCTTGACGAAAGATGGGGAAAGAACTATGTTCCATATCCTAGGGACTATAAGATATCAGGTGAGCTGTTCCAGAAAATACGTGCAGCTCTCACAAAGGAACTAGGCTGATTTTCAGTTTTTCTTTATCTTCTTGACTTCCATTGCCTCGTAGTGCCCTCTGCTTTTCTTCATTGCTTTTAATTCCAGCTCATATCCAGGGTTTATCTTCTCGTTCATCTCAGTGCAGTTCCATCTGTATCCGTTGAAGTCAACTGCTTTCTTCCCGCTTCTTGAGCTCATGTGTATCTGGTACAGGTCGTCATCTGTGCCATACTTTTCATCCTCTCCACCATAGTGCGCCTCGTCCAGCACGCTTCCTCTCAGGTACACTGTGTCACCTTCTGCCACCTTGTCCTCATCAGAAGGCTCAACTTCCACCTCATCAGTCAAGGCGCATGCTGCTATGGCAAGTGACACTGCAGCAAATCCTACAATAGCCATTGCAATAAGGTCATCTCCATCCATGCTTCCTTCATTATCCTTCATGAACCTTCTTGGCCTGAAGACATAGTTGTTGTCCTTCTTGTAGCGCTTCACTGCTTTCTTTGCATGATAGCTGGCAATTCTCGAGTCTTCTCTCATCTCTGTTCACCTCTTTGTCCTCTCGACTATGTATCTTGCCCTTTCCTCAGGCGGCAGCACAGGCACTTTTTCTATCTCGTATCCCAGCTCCCTGTAGACCTCTTCTATCAGGCTGTGTATCTTCCTGGCAGTTTCCTTGTCCTCTGTTCTTGCTGTATCTTTCTCATATCTTGGCAGCCTGTCCAGGAGGAAGATCTTCCTGTAGCCGTTCTTGCCCAGTTCCTTCTGGAACTCTTCAGGTGTTTCCACCCCGTCCAGCCTGTAGTAGGCCAGTCCATCAGGCATTCCCCTGTCCAGGAAGGCTTGTTTTTCCGGGTCCAGCTCGTTTTCCATTCTCTTCTGCAGCTCCATCACTTTCTGCTGGAACCTTTTCCTGTTCTTCCAGGGCAGGTCCTCTCCTCCGTTTCTTTGCTCGTATTCTATCACTTCCATGGCTGCCTCGTGCACAATCTGGTATCCCATTTCTTCCAGCAGCCTTATTGTGGTGCTCTTTCCTGTTCCTGGCCCGCCTGTTATCACGTATTTCGGCATCTGCCTCTCACCAATCACTACTAGGTGGTGAGGACACTTAAAGAGATGTTGTGAGTTTCCTTACAACAACATTTATAAACCTTTGCGACCCAAGTATAATCATGGCAGACATCAAGGACGTGCTGAAGAGGGTAGGCCTCAGCAGCACAGAGATAAAGGTATACATGGCGCTTCTCCGCCTCAGGGAGGCCAGGGCAGGAAGGATAAGCAAGCAGTGCACGCTGAACAGGACAACAACATACGATGCGCTGAAGAGGCTGCTTGAAAAGGGCCTGGTAACCTATGTGGTCAAGGCCAATGTGAAGTGGTACCAGTCCACCCCGCCTGAAAGGCTGCTTTATTTCCTGAAGAATATGCAGGACGAGGCAAGGGACATAATGCCTGAGCTGAAGAGGATCTACAAGGAGCCCAAGGAAAAGCACAACGTAACCCTTTTCTATGGCTACAAGGGCATACAGACCCTCTTCAGGGACATGATAAAGGAAAAGAAGGAGAACAGGGTTCTTGATGTTGAGGGCATGCTGAACATAAGGATGCCTTACTTCGTGCCCCAGCTCATAAGGATGCTTGAGAAGTACAGGATACCTGTGAAGCACATTGTGAGGAGGGGCGTGAAGATCCAGCTTTCAAAGACAACAGAGCTCAGGTACTTTGACGAGAAGTTCGAGTCACAGTCAACCACCAACATCTACGGCGACAAGATAGCCATAATAGTGTGGTCAGACCCTCCTGAGGCAGTGCTCATAAAGAACAAGTCAGCAGCAGAAGCCTACAAGCACTATTTTGACATGCTCTGGAAAATAGCAAAGAAATAGTCAGCCAAAGACCTTCTCATATACCTCAGAAACATATCCTGTAAAGTCGCAGTTACCCTTCCCATCGCACGGTGCAATATGCCTTGCCTTGCAGCCGTCACATACGTACTCTCCCCTTCCCTTGTTTTCCTTCTTGAGCTTTGAGGTGTACTCATGAAGTTCCCTGTTCTACCACATTGCATCCATACGGGCAGCCATTAAAACCTATACCCCCCAACAGCATTTATTTTTGGTCTCAAGAAAACGACCGGTTTAAATATTTCCTCAGCCCAATATTTAATAGGTGCTTTCTTGCCTCTGCCCTTTGTTGCTGCTGGTGGCGCAATTGTAGCTGAACTGGGTGCAGTAGAAATTGCAGCCATTGCTGGTACAATTGCTGCGGCAGGAGGCCTGGCCTATCTCAAATTTCGCCCGCCAAAAATACCAACAGGCAAAATAAGCTTGCCAAGGCCCAAAACACCCCAGGAAATGCCAGGAGCAATCAAGGTTCCTGAGAACCCAAACGACCTCCTGGTAAGGGAAAAGCCGAAATCAGCCACTCCATACGAGCCCAAGGCCCCGGAAATAAAGAATCCAGAAGCCGAAGTAAAGAAGCTGCCTGAGAACATAAAGGCAAGCAAAGGCCAGAAGCCATTAATAGAAAAAATCAAGCCATTTTTCACAAGAATCAATGCACAAAAGAAAGCAGCAGAAGCAGCAGTCAAAAAAGAACTCACAGACCTCGGCGTCAAGCTTAATATAAGAATAAAAAATGCAAGACTCGAGTTGGGCACATTGGGAAAAACCGTACCTGACAAAAAAGGATTGCCTAAAAAAATATTATTGGACACGCAGCAGATAAGAATTATGTCGAAAGCATTGAAAGATGACGTATTAAAATTTGTATCGAGGCATGAGGCAACCCATGCTGCTATCAGGGCAAGCAACGGCTATCTGAGAGGATTCGGAAAGTTCTCAAAACCCGCAAGAAATCTTCTTACAAAAAGGACAAAATATAACAAATGGATTAATGAAAGATTTACAGATATACTCACAACAGCAAAATACCAAAATAATATGAAACTCCTCTCAGAAGCAGATAGGACAAGAGGACCATTTACAGCCACAAACAGGCTAATAAGCACATTGAAAACAGAAGCAAGAACAACAGGCAGCAGGGCCATAGGAACATTTGCAAAAAGCGTGCAGAAATTTGCAAATGCAGCAAAAAAAGCAGGAAAAGTATTGCCTTCTATTTTTGGTTTTAAATCGAAAACAAAAACCAAATCAACACCAACTAAAAGGACAGTAAAAATTAGATGGTGGAGAAGATAAATGCTTGTTGGTAAAGCCTACAAAAGATGGTTAAGGCTTATTAAAAAATGCGAAAATTTGTTTGGTAAAGATAAAAAAGAAGTTGAGGACGGTGCTGCAATAAATCAAACAATGTTAATAAGCGGTAAAAGAATAGGCATAAGGAAAGTAACAGATGATGAAGCTCTTGCAGCTGCTCTAATCCTTCACAAAAGAGATGGTGCATATATACCTCTCTCTGAAGAAAAAATAATATCCAAGCTGAAAGTCAAGCCAGAGAGAATTAAAAAAATTCTTAAAAAATTCAAAAAAGCAGTGGATGTAGATTTTTAACTAATCTGAATTAACGCATCATGGTCGGGGTCCTGAATCTTCCCTGGTTGATCAGCTCTGTCAGCTCTTCTACGTTCTTTTTTGCGTTCTTTCTTTCAAAAGAATCTTCAGGGTTGTATTCCATTATTAATCTCCAGAGCTTTCTTGCTCCAACAGGATCCTCTACATTCATGCGCCTCTGAGCCAGCATGTCTGCATATTCGGTTGCTGTCTCTCTGCTTATATTGAACGTGGGCTCAAAATACTCAATAGCCTTTTTAACAGAATCAGGCCCGCCAAATTCAAGCCAGCAATCAGCAAGCTCATAACGTGCTGTAACATCATCCGGGCATAGTTTTACAGCCTTCTCAAAGCAATAGATTGCCCTGACAATTTCCACTCCCTTCTTATATTTGTACATCTTCTTTTGTAGCCTGCCCCTTTCCATCAAGTCCTTAAAACCGTTATTATACCCTTCCATTTAACCACCTTTACTATATTTACTATTATGCGGTGATGCTATATAAATCTTTCCCTATGATTGAGAAAACTTTAAGATTTACTGGTTCTCATAATACATATGCCAGAGGCAATAAGGGAGCTCAGGGGAGCAAACATGGACATTGATTTCTCCCCAGCAAAATGGGAGCAGGACAAGTGCCCATGGGCACCAGACAAGAAATGCGCTGTCAAGGGAGTCTCAATATGTCCGCATTTCCGCGGCATAAAGGGGCCTGACACAGTGCTCTGCGCATATCCGGGTGAGTAGATGCTCAACTTCGATAACCTCATAGACAAGCACATATCCAGGGAACTCAGGGCAAAGCAGGAGGGAAGATACTACCCTAGTGAAATAGGAAGCTGCATGAGAAAGGTCTGGTACTCCTACAAGGATCCCAGGCCAATACGTGTGGATCTCCAGAAGATATTCGAAGTGGGCAATATTCTGCATGATTTTGTTGCAGAAGTGCTGAGGAGCGAGAAGAACCCAGAAGTGGAGTTGCTGAAGTCAGAGCTTCCATTCAAGATCAGCATGAACAGCTTCACAATATCAGGAAGGGTGGATGACCTTCTTCTTGTAAAGGCCAGCGGCAGGCAGCTCCTTGTGGAAGTGAAATCCACCTCAAGGATAGACTTTGTCACAGAGGCCAAGCCAGAGAATGTTATGCAGCTCCAGCTCTATATGCATGCAACAGGCGTTCACAACGGCGTTCTTCTCTATATTGACAAGAGGAACCTCAAGACAAAGTCATTCACAATACCTTTCAACGAGGGAGTTGCTGCAATAGCCTTGAATCGATTCAATGAGCTCCACAAGCACCTGACAGAAGAGATCCTTCCTGAAGCAGAGGCAAGGGCATCAAGGAAGGAGGACATAGGCTGGATGTGCAGGATGTGCGACTGGAGGGAAAGGTGCTTCAAGGACACCCCTGAATCAGAGCTTAGGTGATTACATGCCAGAAGAACTGGAAGTAATGATTCTTGAAATAAACAAGGATGAGATAATCAAGAAGCTGGAAAGCCTTGGTGCAGAAAGGATAAGGGACGTGAGAATGAAGATAAAGATGTTCGACTATCCTGATGAGAGGCTGCGCAAGGAAATATCTTTCCTGAGGCTCAGGGACGAGGGAGACAGGTCTGTTCTTACTTTCAAGAAAATGAAGCACCAGGAAGGAGTCAAATGCATGGACGAGTTTGAGACAAAGGTCTCTGATCCAGATGCAATAGAGAAACTGTTAAAGGCAATCGGCCTGGTAGCGACAAGGCACCAGGAAAAGGACAGGGTTACCTTCAAGAAAGACGGTATAACTTTCAATGTCGATGAATGGCCGGGCGCTCCCCCATTACTTGAAATAGAAGCTGAGACCATGGACAAAGTAAGGCAGGGCGTTGAGATGCTAGGATTCAAGATGGAGGATACCTGTGCAATTGGTGGCAGGGAGTTTTTTGAAAAATATGGGCTGGTAGAAAGGGCGCATGACCTGAAATTCGAGTGATACAGTGGACATGAAAAAAGAGATACAGAAGATAAAGAAAAGGAACAGGAGGGTCGAGGCTGACAAGGCATGGGAAACAAGCTTCACAAGGAAAGTGCTGATAGCGGTCTTCACCTACCTTGCAATAGGAGTCTACCTCTGGTACATTAATATCCCTGATCCGTGGCTGAATGCAATTGTCCCTGCTGTTGCTTTTTTACTTTCCACGCTGACAATGCCCTATTTCAAGAAGTTCTGGATAAAATATGTCTACAGGAAATAGCCCTTAAATCCTTTTTCTTCCAAATTTAATATCATGACAAGATATGGAACAAAGCTGTATGGCACCTATTCTGTGATCAGCGAGGGTCTGCTTGATGGGGACCTGGAGTCAGCGCTTCTGGAATACAGCACCTTCAACAACTATACAGCCTTTTTCAGAGACTTACTCATTAGACATTACCCCTTCTATGTCTCACAGTTCTTTGAAGGCGAACGCAAGGCACTCTTTGCGATTTCAAAGGATTGTGAAGGCCCAAAGGTCACAATAACAGGCTTTGGTGACCAGCAGCTTGTTGCTGCTGCTCTTGATGATATCTATGATAAAACAGCAATAGAGGAGGACAACTCTGTTACTGTTGAAGAGCTAAAGAGAAGGATGGATTCTGTGACGTTCGAGAAAATGGGGCGCTGCATGTATCCATATCTCAAATCAGTTCTCTGATTATTTTTCCACAACGCACCATTTGTCATCTTCCTCAAAGAATACGACCTTTGCAACAGGAATCTTGTCCTTCAGATTGTCAAAAATCCATTTTGCAATGTTCTCAGCAGTTGGGAAATCGAAAATCTCATTCAGGTCCTTGCCGTCCAGCCCCGCAAGCACATCCTTGCATATCTTCCCCATCTCAAAGAAGTCCATTAGCATGTTGTCCTTAAGCTCAGGACCACCTTTCACTTCACCTTCTGCTTCCACAACAACCTTTGATGTATGCTCATGCTTCTTCCCGCATCTGGAATGCCCTTCAAGGCTGTGGGAATAGCTTATCTCGAACTCCATGCCCAGTTTCATTCCAGTACACCCTAATATTTCTTTTAAGCAAAGTAATTAATTAATATGCCTGTCAAGGAGCAAAAAGCAGAACTTCGCAAGCGCATCTGGGACTACATGGAGGAGCACAACATTGCAGCATTCCCTAGGCCCGTCCACAACAGGATCCCAAACTTTATTGGCGCGTCTGAAGCTGCCAAGCGTGCTGCTGAACTGCCTGAATGGAAGTCTGCAAAAACAATTGTTGCTAACCCTGATTCTGCGCAGCGGCCACTCAGGCAGATATCAATTGAACAGGCAAAACTGCTGATAATGGCATCCCCAAGGCTAAAAGCAGGTTATCTCGCACTCGAGCCACCAAAGCCAGGAGCTGCTGCAACAATTGCTGGTGCCTTCAAGTATGGCAAAAAACTTGACAGCAGGATTCCAAAACCAGACCTTATTGTTACGGGCTGTGTTGCTGTTGACAAGAAATTCTACAGAATAGGTAAGGGAGGAGGATGGGGAGACCGTGAGATAACAATGATTCACAAGAAATTTGGCAAGGTCCCTGTGCTCACAACAGTTCATGACTGCCAGCTTGTTGACAAATTACCGGTCGAGCCGCATGACACAAAAGTTGATATCGTTGTAACACCAACAAGGGTATTGAGAGCATGATAATATGGACCTAGATACTCCAGGTGTTAAACTTGCACTGCCAAATTACAGAAAGATACTTCTTGGCAAGGCAAAGCCAAGATTCAAGCTTGCAAAGAACCTTAAACAAAACACAAAAACAGCTTATGAGATACTCAAGAACTGCGAGCTCTGCGAGCGCAAATGCCATGTTAACAGAACAGCAGGACAACTAGGAGTCTGCAGAGTAGGTGGCAAGCCAATAATATCATCTGCATTCACTCACATGGGCGAAGAGCCTTTCCTTGTCCCTTCCTTTACCATATTCTTCATGGGCTGCACATTCCAGTGCCAATTTTGCCAAAATTATGAAATCAGCCAGTGGAAGGAAACAGGAATTCCAACAACACCAGAGGAAATTGCCAGACTGATTGACCAGAACAGGGACTGCCGCAATGTGAATTTTGTTGGTGGTGACCCTGTGCCCAATCTCCCATTTATTCTTGATTCGCTGCAGCATGTAAAAGCAGACATACCAACTGTCTGGAACAGCAATTTCTACATGTCTGAGAGGTCAATGCAGCTTCTGAAAGGCATGATAGACATCTATCTTTCTGACTGGAAGTATGGAAATAACAAGTGCGGTGAAAGGCTGTCAAAGGTAAAGAGCTACTGGGACTTTGTGAAAAGGAACCATGACCTAGCTTTCAAGGACAGCGAGCTGGTTATCCGCCATCTTATCCTTCCAAACCATTTTGAATGCTGCACAAAACCGATTCTTGAATACATTGCAAAGAACTACAAGAAGAAGGTCATAGTGAATATAATGCCCCAGTACCGTCCCCAATGGCTTGCGCACAGGTATCCTGAGATTGCAAGGTTCCCAAAGCACGAAGAGCTTGAAAAAGCATGGAAGCTGGCAGAAGACTTGGAATTGAACTGGATAAGATGAGGTAAAACCCTAACCAAATATTAGCACTTAAATCCTTTTCGGTCTTAAGATTTTTTATGGGAAGAATACTGGTTTATGTGCCGTTGGAGCACCAGCTCTGCGAGTCCAGAATATTTTTCAAGGAACTGACAGCCCGGGGCTTCAAGTACAGGGGCAGGAGGTTCTCAGAGGTGTATGCCGAGATAGAGGAGCACAAGAAGGTGCTTGAGGACCTCCTTAAGGAGGACAAGATCCTTGCCAGGAGGGAGGAGTTCATAGTAGAATACATGGAGCTCATACGAAAAGGCTTGGACATCTTCAAGATAGACAAGATTTACCTGGACAGCGCTACCACTGACTGGAAAACAACCAAGGCCAACCTTGAGCTTGAAAGGGAGGTTGGATGCGAGGTTGCGGACATTGTGCTCGGCCTTGCTGAGAAGGGCGCTGAGGTTGTTCCCACAGAGGACCACGAGCTCTGCGAAAAAACACATGAAGTAGGACGTGAGGAAGAGGCACGTAAGCAAAGACTAGGTGACATGATAAAGGGTCTTGCAGAGGGCAGGTTTGTTGAACTAGAAGAAGAAACAAGCCTGTCAGAACTGCATGAAAAAAGGATCCAGGCAACAAAGGAAAGGGACGAGTACATTGCCAAAATAGTAGACGAGACACTCAAGGAAGGCGAGACAGGCTTGGTAATGCTGGGTGCAAGGCACAACCCTGAGTTCGATCCTTCAATAAGAATATACTACCTTTACGAGCCCAAGGAGCTCAGCAAACAAACCTTCAGGATGCAATTGATGAGCACAGAGAAGCAATGATGTTTTTATTCTTTAGATGCATAATATCTGCATGCTCGAATATGAATTGCGCTTCAGGCTC
>JBHIDR010000001.1:0-61483 GCA_046760225.1 Candidatus Aenigmatarchaeota archaeon | reverse complement strand
AAGGTCCTGCCGCTATGGAAGAAAATAGGAAAGGCGTCATATGAGCAGTACGGAAGGGACCAAAAAATAATTGTCGAGGTTCTAGGTGCACTTGTCAGACCACATCTGGAAGCAAAGACAATGGACAACATCAACTTTATAGAATACCGCAACCGTGGGGAATACAAGGTAGCCTACAATAGAGACAGAAGGCTTCTTAGACGTGTTGAGAGTTATTTGAACACGTTTAAGGACAAGTTGAAAGATAAAAAATTGAAACAGCAAAGAGGCGAGATTCTCGGTCTTATACACAATTTCAGGAGCAAGGAACTAAAAGGAGAGTACAAGAAGAAAATCAAAGAAGAGGTTGAAAGCGATATTAGAAAAGGG
Source organism: Candidatus Aenigmatarchaeota archaeon (assembly GCA_046760225.1). Lineage (GTDB taxonomy): Archaea > Aenigmatarchaeota > Aenigmatarchaeia > Aenigmatarchaeales > JACQIB01 > JAWABM01. The sequence continues at coordinate 61,114 of JBHIDR010000001.1, read as the reverse complement.
GAGTACAAGAAGAAAATCGAGACTGAAATGAAGAAGACGATTAGAGAAGGATATCAAAAGAAAATTAATATCCTAACCAAAAGAAGAAAGGAGGTATCTAAGGTATATAGAAAGAAGATAGACACCAAGATAGGTGAATTGAAAGAAAAAATGAGAAGGGAGTATGTTACAGAGACCGAAGAGAAAGATATCAGAAAGGGAATAGAAAATAAGCTAAAAAAAGAGATTTATAAAAACAAAGAAGAGGATATAAGGAAAAATATTGGAGAAAAGATAGTAGAGAAATTGAAGGAGTATTACACGGATAATGCAAAGATATACAATATAGCTGAAACGCTAGTAAAGGAAGAACATGAAAAGAGAGGGGAGGAGATAAAGAATCTGAAGGCCGCTGTTACAGAAAAGGAAGAGAGGGTAGACGAAAGGTATAGGAATTGGCTTGTCAGGTTTTACAGACCTCTACCTGTCAGAGTAGAAAAACAACCAGTTCCACCTGAATTAAAGGAGGCCTATAGGAGAAAGGAAATCGTTGCCACTATAATGGCATTTCGTGGTTCAGATGCAGCTCTTTTTGAAACAAATCAGAATAACTATGAAATCAGAAAAGATGAACATTTTGATATAGCAAAGAAGCATCATAAACAACAACTTCTTAAGGCTATAAAAGAAAGAGATATGGAAAAGGCAAGAAAATTGGTAGAAGGTGAACATTACAGGGAACACAAGAAGGGATTAAAAAAGAAATGATATTTTCTACCTTAAAGTGATAACTATTTAAAGATTACTATTCTATTAATATTCGGAAAGGTGAGAGCAAAATGGAAGGAAATGCTATCAAAGAGTATAGAGAGATGATCAGAAAAGATATCAATGAGATGAAGGAAGAGTTAGAACTTGTGAAATCAAGTTACAGAAGAAAGATTGATTCCTATATAGGAAACTTTGCCGAACTGAATATGGATATTTTAAAAGACAAAATTGACAAAGAAAATTATTTGCTCTTGGAAAGGAAATTATTGGATTATTTTAAGAATTTTTCTGAAAAAAAGGCTGATCAGGTTGTTAATGCTTTCAAGAAAATCTTCCAACTTACTTCTACAGCAGATACGCCTGAAAAGATGGAAGTCCTATACAAGGAGCTGGAAGAGGCCTGGAAAAAGATAGGGGAAGAGAGCGAATAAATATTTAAACTATAATTCTGAATTCTTACTTGGGCGGAAGCCTACATACAAAGGTGCTATGCATAGAAATAGATATAAAAAATATCATAATATTTTTTATGAAATTTAAGGATATTGTCTTGAACAAGATGAACTCTGCTTCTAATTTAAAAGTCGTGAAATTGGACAGGAATAATGTCCATATTAGACCAATAAAGGGCTCTACCAATATAACTAAAATACCATTAAAAATCACAACGGATTTAGCATTCTTTATAGGCATTGTAATGGGTGATGGTCATATAACCAAAAGAAAGTATAGAATATCACTTGATACTACAAAACCTGACTTTGCAAGGAAATTTTCAAGATTATTAAATAAAACATTTGATATCAATGTAAGATATATTTTAATTTTAGATAAGAGAAAAAATAGAAAGTTAAGGTACAGATTTGATATAAATAACAAACCTATTTGTCTAATTTTAACTGATATATTCAAGATACCAAAGGGTAAGAAAAGTCATATAATAACAATTCATCCTATGATTAAAAATTCTCGTAGTAAGATAAAAATGGCATTTCTTAGAGGTGTTATTGATACTGAAGGTGGCAAAAGGAAGAAAATTTATACAAGAATTTCAACTGCATCAAAAGGCTTTAGAGATGATCTTACAGCTATTTTAAAAGACCTGAATGTAAATGTTCATATAGACCAATGGGTAAATAAAAAATACCAGAAGGAGTACTATGGTCTATACTTCAAAACTTCAGAATTGCGGGAGTCGCCAAGCCAGGTCTAAGGCGCTAGATAAATTTTTAGGCGAAGCTTAGGACCTAGTGGGTTAGTCCCTTCGCAGGTTCGAAAGAGGAGAAACTACGTTTCTCCCTCTACCCTCTTCCTTGAGGGTGGAGTCCGAGAATCCTGCCTCCCGCACCATGATTCAAATGGAAGGAATGTTTTTTCAAAATCTGTTTGTCATAAACCTCACGTATCTCCCACTATCTTCTCATAATATTCTCTTGTTGCAAACCACGAAACATAGGGGGCATGTTCTCTTTGATTATATAAGTCTCGAGCAACATCTATTGTTCTTATCCTCGTATTACAGCCGGCATTGGGATGATATTCTTGAACTACAACATGTATTGTTTTCGGATATTTTCTCGATTCTTCATCTAAGAGGCTCAGGATGAACTTTGCCTCTTCTTTGCTCGGCTCCATAATGTCAATATTCCTTAAGCTCATCTTACCAGCCATATTTATTTATTGTGGTTTGGAACCTTTAAATCTTTCTATTCTACAACCACATCAATATACTCCCTAACCATATAATTGTTAACATATGCCAGAACTGGTTCACCCATCAGGCTACCAAAGTGTGATTTCAAACTCAAATATGATTTATGCCGCAATAATTGTGGTGTGGTCTTGCAGGTTAGGAAACTGACTTCCTCTATTTCCTTTATTATATAAGTCTTGGTACATTTTGTGAAATCCAATAGTTCTTCGCCCAGAAACTCTTCTATTTTCTCACCTAAAATAATACATGGTGTTTCATCAGCTCCTGGCCATATTTTATCGGGGTCTTTCTTTATTATTTTGTTATGTTTATCCCTGAGAGGCATTCCATCGATACCCAACTCGTAACGAGATGACTTCCTTCTAAGAAGCTTCAATACTTCCTGTGCTTCTTTTTTCTTTTTTATGTTAAGGATGATGTCATAGCCACCAAGCTCCTTTATGCCTATATGCTTATACTTTGGTTCAATTTTTGTTACATCCTTTGCATATTTGCACCTTTCAACTATGTCCTCAGGTATGTCTTCAAAGGTTTCCAGGTCAAATAGGATAGTGTCCTTGTCCAGTTCTTTTGTTTCAGGATCTCTTTGAATCTCAAAGAGTGGACCAGCACGATAAATTGCACGCTTGTCCCTCTCAAGGGGGATTTCTCTTGTTCTCTCTTCAGACAAAAGTACACGAGTATGTGGATTTGACCTTAAGTCCTTGTAAAATTCTTTCTTGAGTTTCTTTGCCCTCTGTAAGAGGCTTATTGCTATGACCAGGGCCTTTGGGTCAAGGGCATCAGAAAGGTAGTAATTATAGCCTGTAACAAGCTCATCCTCTGGATGATACTTATCATCATAAGTGCCTTGCAATATGGTCAATTCCCTTTGGAGTATTGCAATATTGTCTTTTGAAAAATATCTGAAGTCTTGCATATTAAATAAATGAAGGTTAACACATTTGTACTTAACTACTATAACGTAACTAATTTTAGAAGATTACTGTTTAATATCCAAATCCTTATATTCCAGCAGCCCAAAATAGCTCATAGCCACTGATTTGGAGGCCGAAATCAGGGCTCAAAAACAGCATCGGTTTTTCTGTTTCAGTAGGAGTGCGTGTCTCCCGCACCATTTATTAAATTAAAAATCTATTTCTTAGCATGTTCCCGGAACTGATGTTCTCAATTATTATAATAGCATTTATACTGGAATTTTTTGATGCCTCCCTGGGCATGGGTTATGGGACCACCCTGGCTCCTTTGCTGTTGCTCATGGGTTTCGCTCCCCTGGAAGCTATACCCACCGTCCTCCTTACCAATGCTGTTATCGGACCTGTTGCTGGCTTTTTCCATCACAGGTTTGAGAATGTTGATTTGAGGTTTAAGAGCAAGTATTTCAAAACAACACTGGTTTTAACTGTTTTTGGTGCGCTGGGAATCCTAATAGCCACTTTGATTGCTGTAGAACTGCCTGAGAACATCCTGAAGGCTTATATTGGCTTGCTTGTCCTGACTGTTGGAATATTTGTTCTGGTCAGGCACAAGAAAAAACGTCCCTTTTCCTGGAAAAAGATAACTGGCCTTGGCTCACTTGCTGCCTTCAACAAGGGCATGACAGGAGGCGGCTACGGGTCGGTTATTGTGGGAGGGCAGATTATAGCGGGGATAGATGGCAAGAAAGCAGTTGGCATTGCCTCGGTTGCAGAAGGCCTAATCTGCATTATTGGCGTGCTTGGCTACCTCTCTATAAATACGCTTGTTCATTTAAACTGGTCCTTAATTGTTTCCCTGTTAATTGGCGCTCTTGCTTCAATACCCCTAGCAGCCTATGTGGTCAGGAAATTCCATCCGAAAAAACTAAAGATTGCTATAGGGATATTTAGCATAATTCTGGGAACAGCAATCCTTACAAAGCTGTTCTTATAGAATCAAATAACTGCCCATATCATGTATGCGCCCAATGCCAATAAAAGCAGGCCGATTCCCAATCTCATAAACCCGCGATGCTCCTTCCTCCATCTCTCAAGCTTCCTGGAGGTTCGGCCAAAGTACACAAGCCCTACTATGACAAAGAGCGGTAGAATGAATGCCAAGTTGTAAAGCAGTAACAAAGGTATTCCTGTAGCATATTCGCCTGCTGACAGTATTCCTAAAATTGCCAGATACGGCGCCCCTGTGCAGGGCAGTTCAACAAAGACCACGAGAACCCCAAGCAGGGCCGCTATCACCAAACTAAGTGAGGGGTGCTTGGTCTCCATCCTCTGCATTGTCTTGATATACCTCCTTATCCTTTCTTGCCCTCCCGGAATTATCTGCAAGGAGAACCATCTTCCATACCAGAAGAAGTCCTTTACTTCAAAGATGCCTGCTGCTATGGCTATGGCAGCAGCAAACCAGTAAAAGGGCTTTGCAAGCCCTGCTGTATAGGCCAATGTAAATATGCCCACACCAAGCAAGAAATACGTGATATAGACAGCAGTTATGTATATCAGGGCTGCAATCAGCATCCTTGTTTTGTTCTTAAAAACCTTGACCATGTATGCAAGAAGGAATATCAAAACACCGAATACACAGGGATTTATGCTGTCAGCTAATGCTGCTGCAACCACTATTCCTAATGTAAGTCCCTCGACCAATTTTATCTCCTTAAGCAGCTAACAGACTTCACAGACCTTTTTTTTCTTCCTCTTCTTTTTCCCCTTTTTCTTACCTTTCTTTTTTGCCATCCTCCTCACCGCATTATCTTATTCACAGCCTGCAGGCATTGGTGTTTCGGTTCCAAGCTCTACATTTGGGGCATAAAAGCTGTCTATTTCCTTCCTTATCTCGCATATGTCCTTTCCTTCCTCGTGCATCTGCTTTGTCTTCTTTGCTATGTCAAGGCAAACAGAACAGGTTATCCCGTGCTTATCAAATGTCCCGTCATCCCTCCAAAAGCAATGTCTTGTATGTTTATGACCTTCAAATTTGCATCCGCAGTAGCAGGGCATATACTCCAGCAGAGCTCCACCTTCCGGGGTGTTTGACCACTCGTACATTGCGCGCATTTCGCCTGTTACATAAGACGGGATCTCGCCCGGTTCCAAGACCTCTGAAGAAATGAAGAAATACGCTGTTATGCCTACAAAAATTATGATGATTACCAGACCGATTGCCCTTTCTTTCTTCATTTCCACGCCTCATACAAAAAATTCAATCACATAAAACAGGAAGATTACAGCCAAACTGCCAAGCACACTGTACCAAGCTGCGCTGTCGTCTGAAAACTTTCCAACCCTTTTTCTTTCCCCCAGCAAATAGCCAAAGGCCAGGAAGGCCAAAGTTATGATAACTGCCTTGGCAGTCCAGTGATGCCCGAACGTTGTCTTTAGAAGTGCTTTGAATGGTTCTGCAAGCTCTGCCACGATAACCAAAACTGCAAGCAGCCATGCGCTTACGCTTGCCCCCAAATAAAAATTGAATTTCTTCATATGAATGCCCCCAGTGTAACAACTCTTCCCATTACTCCAACCAGTACTGTAAGGGCTATAACAAGAATCCACCATCTTTTGCTTTCTTCTATTTTGCCCCTGAAAACCAGCCAGGCTGCAAGCGTGGCTATGATCGGAACAAGCAAACTCCAGTGCTCCTTTGTTTCCATGAAAATCAGGTGTGCCCATGGCCATGCGCCAGCCTTGATAAGGCTCTTTGTTGCAGGATAAAATGTTATGTAGAGGCTGGCGGATGGAATCATGTGTAGCCAGCTTATGCCAGCAGTTATAGCGGAAAGCGGCTTGAGCCAAGAAGATTTCTTCTTTGATTCAAGTAAAATTACTATTGACAGCACTATGAGAGCAAATCCCAGTATTAAATGGGCATATAAAACCAAATCTCTCATGTTTTAACCTCTTTATTTAATTATCTGGGGTATATAAAAATCTTACAGAATTTGCCTCTCTTTCCTTGTCCCATTTTTCAAGGACCTTGTCCGGCATTATTACCACTAAGGTGCCTTCCCTGTTCCTGTAAAGCTCAATTGAGCCATCTTGGACTGCTTTGATGTAGAACTGACGATTTGCCTCGTCCGGGTCATATTCCTCCACAACTTTGGTGACCAGGTACCTCTTTGTTGCTCCATCCTCCTCCAATTGCTCCCTGCTTATCTCACGCTCCTTGACCTTAATTTCAGCATCAGAACAATAGCGCTGCTCCTGCAGAGCCTCTACAGCAGCCTCCTTAGATTCAAAAGGAATAAGCTCCCCACTCTCTATCATTTTCCGCTTGTTCTCGAGGTATCCCATAGGATATTCTTGGACCAGAAAACATTTATTTCAGGAGTTTGGAGGCATTGGTGTGAAGTATCTGCCTTAGTTCTGACTTGGTCACATCCAGCATCCTTGTGAAATCAAGCAGTTCCTTATGGGAGATAAGGGGATAGTCTGTTCCAAAGAGCACTTTTTCCGGGCCAACATAGTTTATGGCCTCAGACAGCCTATATACTATGTACTTCTTGTCAGTGTCGTTGAGCTCATGGGTCACTATGCCTGATATGTCTGTCCAGACATTGGGGTTCTTGTAGGCAACCTCTGCAGCCTCCATGAACCAGGGGCAGCCCATATGGCAGAGGATGAAGTTGACATCCTGGAAATCAACAGCAGCATCATCAACATGTATTGGCCTGGCATACTTCAGGCGCCCCTTCTCGCCCTTCAGTGTATCTCCTGTATGGATAATTACAGGAATGTTGTGCTTGGCAGCCAGCTTGTAGAAGGGACAGTACACCTTGTCACTCGGATAAAAATTAAAGTATCCTGGAAGTATCTTGATTGCACCGAAATATCCTGCACCAATGCCAGCCTTTATCTCCTTTAGGTCTTTTTGGGCTTTTGGTGGATGTACTATGGGAGCACCAATAAAGAGCTTAGGATATTTCTTCACAGTGTCAACAAGTACCTTGTTGTCATCTGAAATCAGGATTGCCTTTACAACATTGTTCTTCCTGAAATCCTCAAGAAGCCCCTTCATGGAAAAATTAATCCCAGCTTCTTTGGCTATTTTCTTGCCCACAGGGTCCCTGAACCATGGGTGACAATGTACATCTATTACCTTTGGCTTTGCTGCCATGCTAACTATTGAACATTAGTATTTTAAATGGTTTGCACAATTACTATTTTCTAGGCGGGAGTCGCCAAGCCAGGTCAACGGTGCAAGGCTCAGAACCTTGTGGGTAACCTTTTCCCAAAAGGTTAATCAAAAGGGAAGAGGTCCACAATAGTCCCTTCGTGAGTTCGAAGCACCGCCTTCGGTGCACGAAGGTGGAAGCGAAACTCTCACCTCCCGCACCATTTCGGCAATCGCCTAACCCAGAACATATTATTTAAGTTTCTTCATGCCAATTCAGGTCTATGAGAAGTAGGCACATAACCCAGGAGATGGTGCTCGACAACCCGGTAAGAAACAGCATATACAACCTGGTTTTCTGGAACCCTGGAATACACTATAGCATCATAAAGGATATACTTAATCTGAACAACGGCTCCATATCGCATCATATAAATGTCCTGGAGGGCTTTGAGTACCTAAAATCAGAAAAAATAGGCATTTACAGGAAGTTCTTCCCCTTTGACATGGCTATTACTGATGAACATAAGACAGAGTATCCTTCTGTGAGGCAAGGTGAAGTCTATGTTCTTGTCAAGGAAGCAGAAGATTATGGTCTTACAGTAAAGGAAATCACAACTTTGACTGGAAGGAACGAGTCTGCTATAAGGCGCGACATAAGGGCCTTGCTGAGGATGAGCCTTATTGACGAGTTCCCCAGTGAATGGGACAGCAGGACACTTGTTTACAAGTCAAACGGAAGGGACCTTATTGCAGAGCTAGATTCTCTGGAGCAGTACCAGAACTACAGGTCCCAAGACAAAGCAGTATGCTGAGAAGAGAGAATCTTTTTTGATTGCCCATTTAAATCTTTTTGCCCCCATAATTATGGCATGCCTGAATCTTATCCAATAGAATTTGATTTTCCCATAAATGTCCACAGGATGATTAAGGGAGAAAGAGAGTATGTTGAGAACGAGATAAGCACGATTCTAAAGACAATAAGGGAATATGAAGAGCCAGACGAGCGCATAATCACAAAGATTATCCTGGAAACCTGTTACTTGAATGATAATCAGAAAAAGCTTGTCTGCAAATGGGCAAAGAAGTATGGAGCTGATTTTGTAAAGACCTCAACTGGCTTTGGTCCTGGAGGTGCCACGCTCGAAGACGTACAGCTGATGAAGGATGCAGCACATCCTCTTGAAGTAAAGGCTGCCGGAGGAATAAAGAGCTTTGATAAGATGAAGGAATACACTGCAGCCGGGGTAACAAGAATAGGCACAAGTTCTGGCCCAAAGATAATGATGGAAGCACTAAAGGCCATTGGAGAAACCCAGAAGCTCCGTGAATACGCCAGCATGATTGACCATACAAACCTTAGGCCAGAAGCAGACGACAGGAGCATACTCAATACATGCTGGGAAGCCAAGACCTATGATTTCAAGGCAGTATGCGTCAGGCCAGAATACATGGCAATTGTAGTAGGTGACCTCAAGAGGACAGAAGTAAAACCATGCATTGCAATAGGTTTTGAAAACCTCAAAGAAAAGGACAGGGACGGCCTGCTTGGAACAAAGAGGTATGATGTGGACCTTGACAGGAAGCTGTATGAAGTAGAGGAATGCATGAGGGTTTTCAGGGAAATTACACAGTAGTTTAAAGTTTTTATATTCTAAGGTTAATTCTTTTAGCATGGCCGGGATGGTGTAGCCTGGTAACATACGGGCCTGTGGAGCCTTCGTCGCGGGTTCAAAGCACTTCCCGAAGTGCACACGGACGGAGGTGTGAAATTCCCGCTCCCGGCCCCATTCATTTCCCAAGAGCCCTTATCAGGTCAGCGCGGGCAATTATGCCAACAAGTTTCTTGTTCTTTACAACAGGCAGCCTCTTGACCTTGTGCCTGGTCATGATCCTTGCTGCTGTCCCCAAGTCATCATCCGCTCTTATTGTTATTACCTTCTTCTTCATGAAGTCCTTTACTTTCAGTTTTCCTGTCCTGATAATGTCTTTCCTGGCTGCCTCAAAGCAGCTTCCATGCTTGAGTGCAGAGAGTATGACTGCAAAGCCAGTTGCTGTGTCATAATGTATCTTGGGCAAGAAGGCATCTATTGCCCTTATCACATCGCTCTCAGTGACTATGCCCACAACTTTCTTGTCCCTTACAACAGGCATTCCAGAAATATTGTGCTTCACGAACTTCTTCAGGACATCATGCAGTGTGTCTTCCTCCTTCACTGTTATTACTTTCCTCCTCATTACCTTCCTGACAAGCATAACAGAATTATTTCTTAGCTGTGATATAAATGTATTCTCTTCCTATCCTCTTCTCCCTCTCAACCTTGACCGTCTTGAACCCTGACAGCTTGAAGGAGTTCTTTATGCTGAAGTCGTGCCTCAGGAAGTCATGAACAGGCACACCTGGAACTTCCAGTGCAAGGAAGCTGGCTATTCCTCTTCTCTTCAGTGTCCTGTGCAGCGCCCTTAGCTCTTTTTCTGGCCTTATGAAATAGTTTATTGCAACTGTAGATACTATCCTGTCAAAGCTCTGTTTCGGGAAAGGAGCTGGCTTGCTCAGCTTGACAAGCATGACATGGGGCAGTTTCTTCTTCTTCACCCTCCTGACTGTCATTCTCAGCTGCTTCTTTGAGAGGTCAGCTGCAACTACCTTTCCTGGCCTCACTCTTTTTACTATCTCCTCTGTTGACCTTCCTGTGCCGCAGCCATAGTCCAGAACAGTCTGGCCCTTTCTCAGCTTTGCATTGTCAAGCACATGCCTCAAATGGTGCGGCCTGTAGAATATCGGGATATAGGCATCCAGAACAAAGTAGAGCCTGTCCCAGAAGTTCTCCACAAATCTCTTGTCTGTGAATATCTTCACGCCAATATAACCAGGAACCCCCAGGAGGGTTATCAGGATGCCCAGCACAAACACCATGATGTTAATCTGCGTGAGCAGGAAGGCCACAAAGAAAAGGGAAATAAAGGGAAAGAACCATGGTGCCCTGAAAATAGCCTTCTGACTCTTCCTCAGCTTTATCAGTGAAAGGAAGCACATTGCATAGAGTATGAGTGCAGCTGACAGAAGGAGAAATATTGAGAGCTCATAGTTCCCTGTTGAAGCAATCATGCCTGCAAGCAGTGCCTGCATAATCAATGAGTGGCCTGGTGTGCCATATCTTGACAGTCTTCCAAACCTTTTCATGAATATTTTCTCCTTTGCAAGGGAATATGGCAGTCTTGCTGTTGTGAAGACCCAGGAATTTAGTGATGCAAGGTTCACTACCAGGCTCACCACCACGATGAACAAGGCCCAGCCGCCTACGGCCTCTGCCAGTGGTGCTGATGATGCAGCAAGCACATCCCATCCAGCTGCACCTAGTGCAACGAATATTATTCCCATGTAGAGCGCAGCAATGAACAGGGTGGTGATGATTATTGCCTTTGGCACATACTTCCTGGAGTTCCTGACCTCGCCTGCGATTATTGTGCATGCCTCCCATCCTATAAAGGGTTCGAGTGCAAACAGCAGTGCAAACCCCAAGGCACCCAGACCAAGCGGGAAGAGCGGTGTGAAGTTCTCCATCCTCACGTTCGGGAACCCTATTATTATGAAGGCCAAGAGCAAGAGCACAGTGATGCCTGTCAGAATCTTCTGTGTCTTTGCTCCGTGCTTTACACCCAGGTAGTTTATCAGGGTCAGCACAGCAATCGCTGCAACAGACAGTGCTATCCTTCCCATTGTGCCGAGCTCAATGAAGAACGATGCATAAAAGGAGATTGCTATTGCCAGGCTGCTTATTGTAACAGTTGCAACAATCCATGACACCCATCCTGCTATAAAGCCCCAGAAGCTGCCGAATGCTGTCTTGGCAAAAACAACAGGCCCCCCGCTCCTGCTGAACATGCTTGCAAGCTCTGCAAATGAAAAGCCCATTGGTATTGTGAAAATAGCAATAGCAAGCCATATCAGCACAGTGCTGGGCCCCATGGACCCTGCAACTATTCCTGGGATAAGGAATATTCCTGTGCCCACAATCGAGCCTATGCAGAGCGCCAGTATCTCGAAAAAGCTCAGTTGTTGCTTCAAAGTATCACCAGTTGCACACCGAATATTGTCATAAGGAATATCTGGTAGACAAATAATAAAATTATTCCTTCCTTCCTGTCAAGCCTTCCCTTGCCTATGAAGTACCAGAGTATCATGTTTGTTGCCAAGAGGAACATTATGAGTGTCTCGAATATCCTGATATCAACAGGAAGACCCGCAACAACAAGCACCATTCCAAGCACAAGCGTGAGGTTGGTCAGCGCAGAGCCTATTGCATCGCCAAAAGCAAGGCCCCAGTGTCCCTTTCTTATTGCAGTGATGTCAACAGCCAGCTCAGGCAGGGATGTTCCTATTGCTATGATGGTTGCACCTATCACTGCCTCTGCTATTCCTAATTGAAATGCAATTCCAACAGCAGAATCAACAACAAACCTGGAGCTTATGAACACGCCTGCTATACCCAGGAAGAAGAACAATAAAGTAACAACCCATACCTTTGCCCTGAAGTGATGGTCTATTTTCTCAGCAGGCGCCCTTCCCATCCTGAGCTTAAGGTTCCTCTTCATAGAATAGTACACAAACAAAAAGAACATGATCAGCAGCACGAACCCAACTATCCTTCCTGACTGCCTTACATTAAGAAGAATCAGGGGAATCAGTGAAGTAAGGAATAGAATTGTTGAGATTTCCCTCAGCAGTCTCCTCCGTATGATCACAGGACCAAAGAACGAGGCAATTCCCACTATCAGGGCTATGTCAGCCACATTGCTTCCCAACAGGTTGCCTATTGCAATGCCTATGTCTGCTGACATTATGGCTGAAACAGAAACAGCAAGCTCAGGAATGCTCGTGGCAATTGCAATGAATATGAAGCCTATTACAACCTCGCTCACCCTTGCCAGATGTGCTATCTTTATCGAGTTCTCTATGACCCACTGGCTTGTTATTATGAGCAAGATCAAGGATGCGAGCAGCACTATAACATTTGTTAAGATGTCAGCTACCATAAAATCCTTTTATAAAAACCAGAACTTAAGCTTTTGCAAAACTTTATATTCAGGCTTTTTTTATAATAAGTATGGTTGTAGAAGCATTCAGTATTCTTCTGTTGCTCAGCATCACGATTATTCTAGGCTATATAGGCCTGATTGTCTTTGAAAGAACAAAAATACCTGACATAATATGGCTCATGATACTCGGCCTGATACTCGGTCCTGTGCTTCAGATATTTCCTACTGAGCTCTTTATTGGTATATCATCCCTCATGGCAGCACTGGCACTGATAATACTGCTTTATGACGCAGGCCTGAACATGGACTTCTATCAGATGATAAAGGGCGTGCCAAGGGGCACCCTGATGTCCCTTGTCAACCTTTCCCTTTCAATGGCAGCAATAGGCGCTTTCTCGATGTTTGTCTTCGGTTTTGACAGCATGCAGGGACTTCTCCTCGGAGCAATAGTAGGAGGCACCAGCTCGCCTATTGTCATTACCATAATGAGAGGGCTCAATGTAAGGCCAAATGTGCAGACCCTGCTCCAGCTGGAATCAATACTCACCGACCCCTTCACAATAGTCATAGCACTTGCACTGCTGGAGGTCATAAGGTCAGGTGCACCAATATCATCCACTGTAGGCAACATACTCAGTGCGTTTTCAATAGCAATAGTGGTGGGCTCCATAGTAGGCATTGTATGGCTTTCTGTGCTTGACAAGCTGAAAGGCAGGCCATTTGATTACATGCTCACACTTGCATTGCTCTTCATCCTTTATGTCTTCACCGAGTCAGTGAAAGGCAGTGGTGCGCTTGCTGTGCTGGCATTCGGAATAGTCCTTGGCAATTCCAAGGTCTTCTCAAGGATGTTCAGGCTCGGTAAGATATTCACTGTTGACGCGCTTCTGAAGAAGTTCCATACTGAAATATCATTTTTCATCCGCTCCTTCTTCTTCGTGTACATGGGACTGATAGTCGCAATAAACCCGCAGTACGTGCTCTATGGTCTTGCAATCACAGTAATACTCCTGTTCCTCAGGGCAGTAGGTGTCAGGATTGCAACCTTGAAGATGGCACTCACGCCCCTGGAAGCAAACATAGCAAAGATAATGGGGCCAAGAGGGCTTGCAGCAGCCGTGCTTGCACAGTTGCCCCTTGTGTTCGGCCTGCCTGGTGCTGAGATATATTCCAACATAGCCTTTGTTGTGATTCTCGGCACAGTTGTTTACACTTCAATAATGACAGGCCTGATTTCAAAGAGGGCTCCTGTCACAGAGGCGCCGCCTGCTGAAGAAGCTGCTGCAGAAAAGCCAAAGAAACCCAGGAAAAAGAGAAGGTCGCGAAAAAGGTAAGCTTTAAAAAGGTTAAACAAAGCTATATAAATAGGTAAGAAGTATTTTTCTTACTGCGGGGGAAATAACACAGCGCTGCTGTGCTATGTTACTGCGGGCACGGAAGTGCTTGCAATTTTCGGCTTAATTCGAGTTCAGCCATAGGCATGCGGTAATGATGTAAACGCTTAATGCGTGGCTTTCAGAACCACGGGCTGCGATGAAGAATTATTTCCAACCCCGCAAAAGAATGAGGGCAAAAGTTAATATTTTTGTCTGATGTTGGCGAGTAGGTGAAACTCTAATGCACAGGGACACATTACAATTTGTGCATGTGTGTTTTTCTCCGTAATTCCGGTTGATCCTGCCGGAGATCACCGCTATCGGGGTCCGACTAAGCCATGCGAGGCGAGAGGGGTTAAGCCCTCGCCGCACTGCTGAGTAACACGTAGTTAACCTGCCCTTAGGTGGGGAATACACTCGGGAAACTGAGCTCAATGCCCCATAGGCTTCGGATACTGGAATGTTCCGAAGCTGAAAGCTCCGGCGCCTAAGGATGGGACTGCGGCGTATCAGGCCGTTGTGAGGGTAAAATCCTCACAAACCGATAACGCGTAGGGGCCATGAGAGTGGGAGCCCCCAGATGCCTTCTGAGACATGAAGGCAGGGCCTACGGACGAGGTGAAGATGCGTTCTTACCTCGGTAGAAGTCGCAGCAGGCGCGAAAACTTTCCAATGCGCTCACGCGTGAGAAGGGGACCTCGAGTGGCTATGCTCTGCATAGCCTTTTCTCCAGTCTCGATCGCTGGAGGAATAAGCAGTGGGCCAGACGGGTAAGATAGTAGTCAAAATATTTTTAGTGGTTAATATGGCTGCTATCTCCGTAAGCCAGCCGCCATGCTAGTAGTTAAGTAATTGGCTGCCAGCACGGTAAGCGGTAATACCCGCGCTGCGAGTGGTGATCACAATTATTGGGCCTAAAGCGTCCGTAGCCGGCTCAGCAAGTCCTTGGTGAAATCCTGCAGCTAACTGCAGGGCGTGCTGAGGATACTACTGGGCTTGGGATCGGGAGAAATCTGGGGTATTCCACGTGTAGGGGTTAAATCCTTTAATCCGTGGAGGACCGCCTGTGGCGAAGGCGCCAGATTAGAACGAGTCCGACGGTGAGGGACGAAAGCTGGGGGAGCGACCTGGATTAGATATGGGAGAAGAGAAAATAATAAGAATCCTTGGCGACTATTCTAATATATTACTATATTAGAATGCCGGGTAAGGGATTTTCTTCAAAGACACAGAGACATCCAAAAAAGAAACAAAAAATTCACTTGCGCAAGATCTCCATATGCTGTAAAGCTTCCAACAGACTTTACAAATGACCTTTGTAGATTGTTGGGAGAAATTCATGGCGATGGTAATATGTCTTTCCAAATAATTCATATCACCGACAAATGTTTAGAATTCCATAAGAAGGTCTTGAACAAAATGTTCAAAAATGTATTTGGAATCCAATTAAACATTTTCCACGATAAGAAAAGGAGTTCATATTACAGTCATGTAAAAAACAGCATTCTTTTCAGGTACTTCACAGAAGTACTTGAGGTGCCTAGGGGCTCAGTACGAAAAAAACTGAAACTTCCAACATTCATCAATGGTCTAAGTGATGAGTTAAAGGCAAGTTATACCGGAGGTCTTTTTGACTCAGAAGGGCACGTTGGTAAAAGACAAGCAAAAATAAATTTCACTACCAGCTGCATCGAACTCTATGATTTCATAATAGAGTTTTTACAGAAGAAAAAAATCAAATTGAGTCTCTATGAAAGATATAGAAGAAAAAATCCCGAATATGAAATATACATTTACGGTAAACAAAACATTGCCAAATTCTGTGATATTGTTTTTATATCCCACCCGGCAAAGATTGCCAGAATTAAATGTTTTCTACCATCCCACTAAACACCCAGTTAGTCCCAGCTGTAAACGATGCCCGTTTGGTGTTGCATGTCCTACGTGGATATGCAGTGCCGGAGTGTAGATGTTAAACGGGCCGCCTGGGGAGAGAAGGGTCGTATTTATGAATATAAAAACAAATTATACTATGCGGCCTTTCCCCAAATACGGCCGCAAGGCTGAATTCGGGCGGTTCGATGGAAAAATCGGAATTAATGGAGCTCTCTAAAGCACTACGACTAGCTACAAAGGCTGGAGAGGTCGAAAAACTCTTAGCAATAAAACCAGGAAGTGTTTTTGCGTTGAGATTGGCCGCTGGACTTAGTCAGCGACAGTTCTTGAGAAGGCTGAAATACGCACTATCACATACCATGCTAATAAAGCATGAAAAAGGAAAGACCAAGCGTATGCGAAAATCGTTAGCAAAGACCATAGCAAGGTATGCACCAAAAAATATTGATATAAAGACTATCGATATGAATTATAAAAAGTTTGAATCAATGAAGCATGGTGTCCACATGACATCCGAACGTGCCAAACAACTGCAAAAGCTTTCTTTAAAAGTAACTTCACGGAGTCAAAGGCAGGCATGGGGAAGACTAGGCGCAATGAAAACTAATTCCATGCAACGCCTGACATCACAAGAAAAAGATATAGCAGCTGTACTTGACAAATTAAAATTCAGCTATAAAATACATAAACTTGTCAAAAACCCACTAATCAATATGAATGTCGACTTTGTGATTTACAAAAACTCGAGACCTGTTTGTTTCATAGAAGCAACCAATCGCAGGCATGACCTTCCAGTTCTTTATCAAGCATATGCATACAGAAATAGAGTTTTGAAAGAAATCTATCCAAAAGCCTTATTTGTGATTGTTAGCAGTTTGTTACCTCTTATGGTAAAGGAAATTGTAAAAAGGGAATTTGATTATGTTGCTAAGTCGGCAGGTGCTTTAGAAAAGTTCCTTAGTTCGATTGATCTGTCGGACCACCGACAGCGAACTTAAGGGAAAGAAAGGAAGGGATTTCTTCTTTTCCCCGATTTGGCGGGGGAGCACACAAGAGGTGGAGATGCAAGAAAGTCGTAACACATAAGAGGTACAAAACACAATATGTTGAACCATGCCTCCAACAAAGAGCGGTTTAAGGTATTTGAAAGAAATATATCCGGATAATCGAAATGTAAGTACCTTAAATTTGCTAGAAAAAAACCCCAGAACACTGACATTAATTAGACTTGATGTTGGTAAGAGCCTGAAAGAATTTGGGGAACTTGTTGGTTTAAGTTATGCTGCGATCTCAGAGACTGAAAGAGGGAAAAGAAAGACCGTGAACAAGAAGGTAACGAAATGGGTTAAAAAGAATATAAGAAAACTAGAACCCTTTGAAATAATAGAAAAAAATTATGAAAAGATAACCAAACTTTCACTCGGAGGACAAAGACAAGCAATTAAAAGGGCTGAAAAAGCAAAATTAACAAGCCAAGAAAAGAAGATTTTGTCCTTGATTAGACAGCTGAAACTTAAAGTTGAAATCCACAAAACTTTCTATACCAGCATAGGTCCAGTAAATGTCGACTTCTTTATTCGAATAAATGAAGAGAAAATAATAATAGAAGTCACAGAATCTAGAAGGAGGCAGAAATTGGAGTCTTTAAATCTTAGAGCAATAAAACTAAAGAACAACATAAACAATTTGATTATTATTGCAATAGTACCTAACAATCTAACCTACAATCTCAAAAGGAGATTAGAAGACTTTGATATTATTTTTGAAATGAAAGACCTTAAAAACTTGCGCGGTTTTCTAGCACCACATGCTGCGGTTCAATTGGATTCGACGCCGGACATCTTACGGGGACTGACAGCAGGATGAAGGTCACTCTGAAGGGGTTACCAGACGCGCTGAGCGGAGTTGCATGGCCATCGTCAGCTCGTACCTTGAGGCGTGCCGTTAAGTCGGTTAAAGCGACTCGAGGCTACACCATGTAGTTTCTCTCGCGACTATCGAGCGAGACCCACGCCACCAGTTGCCACCACGTTCTCCGGAATGTGGGCACTCTGGTGGGACCGCTGGTGTTAAATCAGAGGAAGGTGTGGGCAACGATAGGTACCGAGACATGCAAGTTTTGTATGCTTGGCTATAACCGTATGGCCCTAATGCCCCCGGCTACACCAGGTTGGTAGATGAGCAAATTCAAAATCTGCCCGCTTGGGGCCAAACGCGGCCTACAATGACCAGGACAATGGGATGCAATGCCGAAAGGCAAAGCCAATCTCCTAAACCTGGCCTCAGTTCGGATTGACTGATAAAGTGTGCATGACTCAGCGCCCATATTCTGTTTTTGCCCCTTACGGGGGTGGTGTCAACCACCACAAAAACAGATAAGGGCGCTTCACCTAAGTTAACCCATGAAAATTAAAAATTTTCAAAAAAATTCAACAGACAAGAGAATAAAATGGAAATCAGGTAAAGCTAATGAATTTTTCAGTCTTGTGAAATTCAAATTAGGACTAACCCAATGGAAAGAACTTTACAAATTGTTGAACGTACCGAAGAACACCTTTTCAAATTGGCTTAATGAAGAGATTACAACTCCAGCAACAATCGTGCAAAAATGCATAGAACTTTCAGAAATTGATATAAAAGAAATCGAACCTTTGATTGCTAAGGTACTGAATGCAAACTGGGGATATTTCAAGGCAAACAAAGCACTTCAATTAAAACATGGTAAACGGCTAGCAGAATGGGCAAGAAAAGGTGGACGAAAAATAGTTGATAATGAGCTTGGACCCTTTTCGCCCAATTTTCCAAAAAGAAAGAAAAGTGGCTGGATTTCAGAAGGGGAAGAAAAAATTGCAGAGTTTTTATACTCAAGAGGTATGACAGCCATAAACGTTGAATTACAAAGAAAGAAATTTGCAATTAAGTCTGTTGAAATGGAATACATAAGCTATATTTGCTTTGACATGTTCATTAGTGAGCTGTCAAACAAAATTCCAACATATCTCGAATTCATGGGTTATAGAAACAAGGATTATTTTGAGAACAAACTTAAACGATTGCTACAAGCAATAAACAGTGATCCTAATTTCAGAATAATAATAACACCATACATAAAGTTTGTTAAAAAATTTAGGAACATCTCACAAGTTATAGAAATTATAGAATATGAAGACTGGAAAAAACTTAATTTTGTTTTGAATGCTTTATCAGGTCCTAAGGACTGTAACTCGTCCTCATGAAGCTGGAATCTCTAGATAGATGTCCGCTTCAAGGGCGGCCACCTAGGAGAATAAGCGAACGTCATAAAGTGCTGAGAGAAGCTGCACTAATTTTTCCAGCACATGGATTCGTTCGCTGAATAAGTCCCTGCTCTTTAGAAGACTTAGTCGAGGCTAATCTTCGGAGAAGCACACAGGGATGAGTGGTGACCTGAAAGTGAGTTTTGCCTTTGTGGGACCCTTGTTATTTATACTAGTTGCACACGCATATACATATGAAGAAAAAAATAGTCAATAAGATGGCTGTTCTCCTGCTTGCAGAAGGAGGTGTCAGACATAAAGACCAAAGGGTCACGTTCACAAATACAACAGAGGTTTTACAAAAAGTTTTTCGAGATCTGGCAAAGGATTTGGGATATAAGGTTTGTCGAAAAAATAGTAAACAGTTTGAAGTATTTTCAAAACCTCTATGTGAGACTCTTTTTGACTTGTCTACGAGTTTTAGGACAATGCCATGTGCAACCGGTCAACAAAATGCTTGCCCGGTAACTAAGGGTACTAGTCAATTAGGACCAAGCTGCAAGAGATGTAAGCCTATAGGGTTTGATGAAAAATTTTATCCACCAGCATCCTTCCCAAAGTCAGTCTTGAAAGCCGGACCAAAGGAAACAGCAGAATATCTGAAAATATTTTGCTCTTGTGATGGAGGACCTGTAGTAGGCTCTGATAAAAGAAACGATGAAGTAATTGTTCGGGTTGGACATCCGATTTTACGGCACCAGATAATCCAGATGTTCAAAAAAGTTGATATCAAGGTTGGTGTAAGGGGAACATCACTTGTTTTCATAAAGAGAAAGTCTGAAATAAAAAAGTTCCATGAAAAGATTGGGTTTATTAAAGGCCTTAAAACTGTTAGGGGTTCTCATAAAGGCACTGAGAAAAATAAACTTGTTAGAGATATCTTGAAACGTCACTACCATCTCGTGTAAACCGCCTGTCAAGCCATCTGAGTGGATTCTCGGTGAGGCTCTCTCCGTGACCTAGCAATAGGAGCGGGCAGAGTCGAGCCGGGGGCCCGCGAGGAAGGCTAACTTCAGTAAGAGTTATATAGAATGAACAACAGCTTTTCTGGAGGTCGAAAGTCATAAAGGTGACAAGATGGCTCCAGGCGATTCTCATCTCTATTGGATTTCTGGACTGATAGTTGGTGACGGTTTCATCAATAGAAAGCATATACAGATATTCAACTCCTCGGATTCCATAATTCGGTTCACAGTTGACATACTGAAAGAATGGGTTCCGGAAGAGAGGATAAAAGTGGATGTGTATGCAGAAACTACACACAAGGAGGATTTGACTGGAAAGTGGAGCAACAACTTGAATCTTCCCAGAGAGAACTTCAAATTGAAACGTAATACCAGCCCATGGAAGTCCAATAAAGGCAATATTTCTTCTTTTAGGGATGGGAACCGCGTCTGCTATTTTTCACCTTGATAAACAAGGTAGCCGTACCGGAAGGTGCGGCTGGATCACCTCCATTTCCATTTAATTGGAAATACCCGTGGGCAACGCATTGGAGCATTAAAACTCGCCAGCATTAAGCATTTATCCTTTATTCTCCAATTCAGAGCATGAAAGACAAGGTCATAGAACTAGCAAAAAACACATACGACATGATGGATTGGAAGTACCATGTTATTCCTGTTGTAAAGAACTCTCTAAAGCTTGCTGAGATAAAGAATGCCAATAGGGAAATAGTGGAACTTGCAGCATACCTGCATGATATTGCAAGGGCAGATTTAAAGGAACATAGCAAAAAGGACCATGACATACGCGGCGCTGAAATTGCTTATGCATTTCTCACAGACCTGGGATACCCAGAGGAAACAGCAGAAAAAGTTGCCTCCTGCATAAGAACCCACAGGGGCAGCAACAGAGAACTTGTGCCAGAGACAATCGAGGCAAAGATACTTACTACAGCAGATGCAATGTCGCATTTCCAGTGCTTCCCGATTCTCTTCCTCTTGACAGGAGAGAAGTTCAAGGATGAACCTGAGAAGAAATTAAAATGGGCATCTGACAAGATTGACGGGGACTGGAACGAGAAAATCATGATAGAGGAAGCAAGGCCACTTGTTGAGAAAGAATACAGGGCATGCAGGTTCCTTCTTGACAGCATGCTGGAGTATCTTTAGAAACCTTTAAATTCTCTACATCATACTTTTACAATAAGGGCTCGTAGATCAATGGAAGATCGCCACCCTACTCCAGTTCATTGAATTGGAGGGTGAATGCAAGGTGGAGGTTCGGGGTTCGAGTCCCCGCGAGTCCACCATATTTAAATTCTATCTTCCAATTATTGAGCATGGAAACAGAGAACACTTATTCGCGTCCAATCAAAGAAGAAGATATTCAGAAAATCGCTACTAAAGAGTCTCCAGCTCACAAGAGGTACCGCAGTGAAAAAACTGGTGAGGTATATGACCTAACACATGCTGTTGATTTTCTCTGCGACGAAGGAACCCCTATCAAAGCAGCTTCAGATGGAGAAGTTGTCGCTATGGTTGATGACGTAAAGGAAAATTATAGTGGATGGGAACTGCCAAGTGAGGATGTCATGCCAGAGGAAAAACAGGACGGTAATTATGTTGTTATTAAGCACGCTAACAACGAATTCTCTATCTACAGTCATCTGAGGTACAAAGGGGTTCTGGTGAAGAGAGGACAGAATGTAAAGGCTGGTGAAATTCTCGGATATAGCGGGAATACAGGATGGTCCATCGTGCCTCATCTTCATTTCATGGTTTTCAGATTTATCAAGCCTGAGCCTGCAAAGGACCTTGAAAGCCTAGAAATCAAGTGGAAATAAAACTGCTGTATTTTCTATGGATCTAAATCTTTTTTAAAACAAGATTTTAATTATGGTCATGGAAAATATAGGTCTTCTGATGATTTATTCAGCCCCATTGATTCTTGTATTTTATCACGACCGAAAAAACATAAAGCAGTATGTTCTTCTTGGAATCGTTACCTTAGTTCTTGCTTTCCTTTTTGAATTGATATCAACAACACTTGGATTCTGGCACTATTCTGCAACACCCAAAATCTTCACTGTTGCGGCCTTTTCCCTGTTTGCATACTTTCCTTGGTTGTCATACACCTATTTTGCCGGGAATTTGTTGAGGAGAAGATTATGAGCCTGTTAATTTGGACTGGCTATGTTGTTGCAAGTGCAATTGCTTTCTTCCTGATTCTTCTGAATGAAAAGGACAGGCGCTGGCTCTATTATGCTGTTAGCGGGACACTCTTTGCCTTTATTTTCGACGCAACATCAGTGAGTTTGGGATATTACACATTCACAATACCGTTCCAGGTATTCGGGGTCCCGCTCACCGTTTTATTGGCAGAGGCATTCAGCGTTTGCATCCCTATCTTTTTATTTGAGAGATTTCTGAAAAAATAAAATTTGTTCCCCCCAATGCGGGATTTAAATCCTTTTTGGTTCATATGGGTATCATGGGAGACGAGCCGGAATACAGGAAGGAGCCAAGAGAAAGGATTAATTCACTGCTGAACAGTCTTGGCCACTATTATTGCAAGTTAGGAATAGTAATCGATTTTCATTCCCACAATGAGCATGATGTTCACTTCTTTTACGAACTCAAGAAGGACCCCACAAAGGTCATGCACATACAGGGATATCCTGGGCTAGAATGCTCTGAAGGGAAAGTGAACATATGGGCAAGGGTAATGGACAGGGAAAAGATGCTGCAGATAAGAGAAAGTGTAGGAGAAGCTGTTATTGGAAATGAGCATGAAGCATTTGTAAGCAAAATCTTTTGGCGCATAGAAGAGGTTCCATACGACGATGAAAAAATACTGGCAGGGATGTTGGAAGAGGAGTGCGAGCTTCTCAAGGCTTAGAATAATCAGTCCTGCCATTTGTGATTTGGGTTCCTTGGTACGAGAAACCATGCTATAACATAAGCCAGAAGCCCTACACCAAGGGAAGCCAGGGTAAGTACAGCCCATATCAGCCTGATTATAACAGGATCTACTCCTAGGTATTCTGCAATTCCTCCGCAAACCCCTCCTAGTATCCTGTCCTTTCCTGACCTGTAAAGCCTTTTTACCATGCTATGTTATTATGTTTAAGGTAAATAAAAATAGAAATGTACGGGCCGAAGCCCGCCAAAAATGTCACTTCTTTGCCAGCACTATCTCGATGCTACTCACGTTGAGCTTCTCTCCGCCCTCTGCGCTCACCTGCTCAGTTCCTATTGCCACTGCTTTTACATCCGTGTCTGTCACGAACTTGTTCCTCACAATCTCTGCAACGTCAACTGCATGGCTTATTGCCCTTCCTCTTGCCTTGAGTATCACCTCAGGCTTCCCGTCATTGAACTGTGTCACACAGGCCAGTACATAGCTCATTGCTGGTTTCTTTCCTATAAAAACAACATTGCTGTCTGCGTTTTCTGCCATTGGTTACACCCCCTTTGTTTTCAGTATACTGGTTTTATTTTCGCTCTGGTTTCGGAAGTCCTGGACATGCGCCACCACAAATAATGGCTCTGCAGCACTTGTCCACATCTACATAGTCTTTGCACGTGTCTACACAATAGTCATACAAGCTGTCATAGGCACCATAGCCGAATGGAATGTTGTTGAGGTTGCCTTCCCTGCACCCTTTCTGCTGCAGCTCACCGCATGCTTCGTTTGTTGCTGCTGACTTAGCAAGAACATCACCTGGATTTGCAAAGTATATTGCAACCAGGCCGAGCATGACCAGAACAGCCACCGCTATGATCACTAACACGTTCACTGGAAGTTCTATGCCTTTCATAGCTATCTCCTTAGTCTGTATTTGAAGCCGTATATATAAATATTTATTCTGCACCCGCTGGAGTGATTTGGCAGCCACATAACTCCCTGCACTCGTCTGTTGTGACCTTGCCATAGCAGTGCGTGCAAACATCCTGCAGGTCATCTATCACATTGCCCTGGTAGTTGAAATCGTCAACTGGTATGGCAGATGGGTCGGCTTCGCAGTCCTGAATCATCTTAAGGCAGCCACCTGCCTTTGCTGTATCACAGTTCAAGCTTGGAGGACTGATAACAAGCAATATGAGGGTAATCAGCACTATCACTGCTATCACTAGTATGACTAGGACATTTATTGGGAGCTCTATTCCTTTCCTCATTTCAATCGACCTATATTTGTCTTTCTCGCTATATAAATATTCATTCTGGGCTTGCCTCCTTGGGCACATCAAACTGGTAGTTTGTTGAGAATTCCAGCCTCAGGCTATCAAATCCCTCCTCATAGATTGTAAGGGAATCCTCATCCTCTATTATGACATCTATCCTTAGCTTTACCAGGACACTGTCTGTCCTTTCAAGAACATCCTTCTCAGCTGTGATATTGAAATCAAAGCCATATTCATCCCTTAGGTAGAAACCCAGTTCATCTGCTATATTATATATCAGAAGGTCAGCCTCATCTTCAGTATAGCTGTCAAGTGAGGCCAGGCCATCATAGCCCTCAAGACCGCACTGGAACGAATACTTCAGGAAGTCCTCCACAACAGGCTCATATGTTGTGTTTGTCACTTCCTTGCACTCGTCCCCCATATCACCCACAGCAAGGCTTATCACATCCTCGTCCACTTTCCATCTCTGGTTCTCAAACAGGTTCCTTCCTATCTGCAGCAGCCTGAAATAAGATGATTGTGCTGTTCTTTTGAAATTGTTGCCTGCCTGCACCATGACCTGGGGGTTCTCATGCCTCATTATCACGAACCCATTGCTTCCTGTGAGCGTGATGTTCTTGTCACTGTATTCCAGCTCTATGTTTGCTGTCCTCCATCCCACTGTCATGCCCCTGAAATCCTCTATTTCCTTTACTTCGCTCACACTGCTCTCCAGCTCATCCGTATACTTCTCAACCAGGTCCTCCATTGTAGGCGATTCCCTGCTCCACTTGATGAAACCACCTCCTTCTGCTCCAAGCGAGGTCAGCTGAACAGCAGCAAAACCAACAGCAGAATCAGTTGTCCTCTTCAGCTCTTCTGAAGCACTCAGTGTATCATAAGCATAGCGTGCACTGCTGGAAATAGTCGCCCTTTCATCATACTCAACTGTCTTGTCCAGAACAAATATTACAGTGACTATTATGATCATCACTAATCCTAGCACGAATGCTGGTCCTACGCCTTTCATCTTTCTCATATCATCCGCTCCATAGTCTCAGCAGCGCCCTTTTCTCACCAGCCTGTACAATAGTATGCTTGGCAACAGCATGTTCTCCAGGCACCCCTGCTTTTGCAAGCTCATAGCTAGATAGGTCTGTCTCTAATGTTAAGGTATAGGGCTTTTTAGTCAGGGTGTTCATTATTATCGGGCTTGTTCTCTGTAAATCAACTTCAGTATCACCTATTCTGAAGCTCATGTTCTCCATGTAAACAGCATATGTCAGGAGGTCCCTCATCCTGTATCCCTGGTTGGTTGTTTCCATATAGGTCATTAAGATATTGTCAGTGTTGGGTACATCGTACAGTAGCACCCCGTTCACATATACATAAACATTCACATGCATTATGAAAATAACAAGTGCTGCTATGAAGAGCATTGTGAGTGTTCCGAAAAGCGATGATATGAATGTGATTATGTCAGAGAGGTACCACACCCCCCCTTTCCTTTTCTTAGATAGCCTGGACCTTAACAACAATCTCACCTGCAACTATTCTGGTATCAGAAAACTTTAGTGCAACAGGGAATTTTCTGGATTCTCCTTTGGTCACTGTCTTTCCGAACTCCCAGCTCTTGCCCCCTCCTGCTACCTTTATGTTGTATACTGCATCCACATCCATGCAAAGGTCTTTTACTGAATCCAGTTTTCCAACCTCGAAGATCCCTCTCCTTGGCTCTCCGTCCACTTCTTCTGTCAGGCAGGGCGCAGAGAGCAGCGCATGCCCAAGGTTCAGCGCGAGCCTGTCAGCATCATATATGATGATATTGCCCTGATATGCAGCAGACTGCATCACCATTCCCAGTATTCCCAGTATCAGTATTACAACAGTCATCATTTTCAGCAGGAATTCAGCTATCTCCATTACTTAACACCTACACCGATTTCATTGAGTGTCTTGTTCACAACAAAGGCTGTGTGTTTTCTTGGCTCAAAGTCAACAGAACCTGTCACAACACTGACACCCTTGCACTTGACATAAGCAATGGGCTCAGGCGGGTCAAACCTTATATAGCCTCCTCTTTCAACCTCCCTTCCATAATAATAGCCGTATTCAGGTGGAAGAACATTTATTGTGTCATTGTCCACAAAAGCTGTCAAAGGAGTGGGTGTTATTGAAAACACAACTGTCATGTTGCCTGGAGCGCAGCCCGCACCCATAAAGCTGGCCAGGGAGTCCTGCACTGTCTCTGGTGCAGAAAAGAGCATTTCCGCAACAATCTGCGCACCATATGTCATTGACCAGTAAATCAGGACAAATATGAGTATTACTATGCCTATGAGCACGATTATGTCATAGAGCTGCGTGCCTCCTTTCATTCTACTCCCTCCTCTGGCGCAGCCTCACCGAACCTGACCTTGCTGTAGTCTGTTGTGTATATTCCTATCTCGTCCCCGCCTGTTATTATGAAGTCCTCTTTTCCAGCTTCAGCATAATACTTCAGCCAGCTTCCCTCAGTTGCCACCCATGCTGCAATAGAGTCACAGTGCTCGATTTCCTCGCAGAGCACAGACGCCTGCGTGGAATAGTCAGGAGGCACTATGAAGTATACATACCTGAAGGGCGCGAGGTTGTAATCAACCCCCTTTACTGCCTCTATCTTGCCCTCTCTTTCAGAGCCGAGTGCAACAAAGCTCCAGTCCAAATGGCACCTCTCTTCTGTGTCCCTTATTCTCAGGTACCTGAAGCTGTATTCTCCCTTCAATACTATCCTGTCTACCTCAGGATATCCCTGTATTGTTGTTTCGTTTAATGTCTCCCATTCTTTCTTGTCCTTTGAAATCTCTGTTGCAACTTCTGTCTGGCAGTCACTGCCAAAGCCCCCGAACGAGACAGTAAGCGTTGTCTCATCCCTTACCCTTTCAAAATCATATGTATGACTGTCAAAGCTGCTGCATGTGTCCCAGAGATGGTGCTCCCGCACTTCCAGGGCGTCTATGCATTCCTTTGTTGAATTTCCTTTTACAAGCGAGCACACAACATCAATCCTGTCCTCGCTCATTCTCAGGTAGTTTGCCAGGTTCTTGAGCGTGACATTGTCCTTTGGCTCCAGCCCCATGTCAGGCTTGAGCAGGTCAACCAGGTCAGAAGGATTCTCGCATGTTATCCTCGAGATGTTCTTCTCAGCACCGTATTCATACTTCAGGCAGCATGGCATGAGCACTGCGCTCGCGCTCTCATAGCTCCTGCATTTCGGCATGCTTGATTCTGTCAAAGGCTTGAACGGCCAGCCCGGCCACAGTGCAGCTGCTTCTGCGCATGAACCAGCACCCCTGCAGTAGTCTATGTCAACACAGGGCAAGGGCGCAAGCATCCTTGTGAGTTCAGCACCGCTAGTTGGTATGCCGAACATCTTTCCTGCTCTTCTTGCACTGGCCCTTGCAAGAAGCTTGCCTTTTGCAGAGCTCTTCCACGCATACCTGGTTGCAAGCCTTGATGAAACATCTGTAGCTATTTCCTCAGCTGCTTCTTCTCCTATCTCCCTTCCGAATACTTGTGCACCCTTTTTCGCAGCTAACCTTTGCATCTGTTTTCCTGTCATTCTCTGCCCTGTCTTTGCAAAATGTTCTTCAGCTTCCTGCATGACCTCCCTTGCTATCCTTTCGCTCATCTCTTCTGCAGCTTTTTCACTTACCTCCCTTCCTACTTTCTTGCCAGCTGTCTTGACTCCTGCCTTTGCACCTGCTTTTACACCTGCCTTGGTGCCAAAGGAAAGTATGTCTGTGATATAGTCAAGTGCATAGCATGTTGTTTCAGCAGCATAGGCTGACACGAGCGCAGAAAGCGTGCCCTCATCAGTATAGCAGTAGTTTGAAGCATCCCCTGCACCGCACCTGTCAACATAACCATAAATTATGTCTTCTTGTTCTTCTTCACCTTCCTGAATATCCTCTGGCAAAAGGAATATGCTGTCCCCTCTCACGAACTTCACTTTTGCATAGCAGGGCGCAACAATATAGAACCTTGGATTGGTTTCTGCAATTCCCATGCCCTGCCTTGCAATCCTTACATTCTTCACACTGGGTGCATCTATCTTCACTACCTCCTCCCTGCCCCTTATGTTGAAGCAGAGCGCGTTCTCACTTGTGCAGGGTTGCTCAAGGTACTTTGTCTTGAAGAACTCCTTGAACTGCGTGAGCGTGGGCCTAATGTCCCATGGCCTCTGGCCCAGGTATGCCCTCTCAAATGGATAGGACTCTGAAAAGCTCATGCTAAACCTTTCTCCCATCTCTATTCCTGGTGTAAAGATACTATGAACGCGCTTCTTGGGGAACTGCTTGTAGTAGACCATGTATTCCGGTACCATGAGCCCGAGATATGCCTGTACATAACCAACACCATAGACACTGAACGTGTCCTCCTGGCATAGCTTCACAGAAGCAGCATTGCAGAGCCGTCCTGTTATCGGGTCCCTGTAGTCCTCATAATTTGCAGCGCATTCTATTGCCCTCTTGATCTCCTGGGCACTCAGCTGTGCAAGCTCATCGCAGTGCGAGCGCGGGAAAACAACATATATCAGAATCAGGGTCAGCACTGCTATTAGCACAGAAACACCGAGCATCACAACATAGGAAGTGCCGCGCATACCAATAGTTGTAAATGCTGGTTAAAAAGTTTTACCTGCAGCATGCTTTCTGCACGCCGTCCGAGCTTGCTGAAAATCCTGCCTCACCAGCAAGCCGTGTTATCTTCATCTTTCCAGTCTGGTCCAGGCTCTTGTCCACTGAGCATTCTATGTCCTCAAAACCAACAAAGTTCCCTGCCTCGTCCTTTGAACAATAGCCACCAAGCACGAAGTTCGCGCAGCAGCTGGAAAGCGATGCAGCAGCAGTCTGCCCTCCGCCAACACTGAGCAATGGAGCGAGCAAGAAATAGCTCACAATCACCACAATCACACCTATCACTATCAGGATCACTATCATAACAGGCAGGCTTATCGCGCCCCTCATGCTTTTGCACCTCCTATGAGCATCTTCAGCTGGTCAAGCAGCGGGATAGAAACACCATAGACCATTGAAATTACTATTACAGATATTATTGCCACCAAGAGAAGCACTATGATTATTATTATCATCTTGATTGGCAACTCGACCCCTTTCATGTTTATACACCTCTTCTGAGCAGCTTGTTGAAAAAATCAACAAGCCACTGTGCTGGTCCGCCTGCTGTTTCGGACAGGGCTACTGAAACAACAAGCCAGATGACCAGCAGTGCAACTGCAATCACTATGACCAGCAAAAACCATATTGGTATTTTCTTCAATACTGATCACCTAGCTTATTACCCTCCATATCACGAATGCTATCAGGGCAGCAAGTATTATCATTATCAGGAAACTTATTGTCTGTTCTGTCACACCTTTCATTTTCATCCCCCTCCGAAAACACTGAGTATGTCATGCAAAAATCCTGGTGTTGCTATTTCCAGCCCTCCTATAAAAGCCTGGTAAGCAATGTATATTGCAACAGCAACAATGATTATTACTATTACTGCGAAAACCACCATCTGCAAGGAAGCTTCAATCCCTTTCATGGCCCAACACCTGCAAATGCACCCATCCTTTCCGTGTCAACAATTATCAGGGAATGGTCGAAGTATACTGTATTTGTCCTGTCATGGGTGAAGCCTGTGCCGCCAATGCAGTTGTAAGACCACCTGTATGTGTGGTCAGTGCAGCTCTTTACACAGTACCTGCACTCACCTGGCACACCAAGCCTGCAGCCCCCCTCGCTTCCCGTGTCCTTCTGCCTTCCATACTTCACCTTGGCCCAATAGGTCAGGATAATATTGTAACTCTTGGTTGAGTTGAGGTAGTCCTCATTCGGAATCAGGTTTGTGTGCACCTGTATTGTCTTGTAGTCCGGGTTCTTCTTCTTGAACTCCTTTCCACAGTTGTATATCTCGTGAAACACTTCTTTGTTTGCATCCCCTAGAATCTTATCAGAAGCCCACTCTATCCCGTAAGTAATGGCAGTTGTTATAGGATCTATAAACCACCCAGCTGTTCCTCCTTCTGGGCTCTTCTTCTTCCAGGCCTCATGATACATTACCCATTTCGGGAAGAGCGTGTAGCAGTCCTCTCCCAAGCAGTCATTGTACTCTGGTGTCCAATCAACACCATCAGCCATGTATCCAGAATTAAGATCCCTCAGAAACCTGTCAACAAAGTCATTTATCAGAACGTCTTTTTCAGGTGTGAAGGTTATGTTCCTTACCATCCTGAGTTCAGGGTATAATACTCCTGCTGTTGACTTTCTAGCAGCAAAATCATTGTACATGAAAGGATGGGCAAGTTCATTCAGTATAAGCGTATTTACATCCTTTTTGCCTAGATACTCGCCCTTGGGTATCCTTGGGAACTCTATCTGATAATATCTTCCTTTGGTACTCCAGTAAACCGTATACATGTAGTCAGGAGTGCATGCCTCGTCCCTGATCTTTTCGTATCTTGGATAGGGGACTTGTGGGGTTCCAGAAGAATACTGATAAACCGGGCATGTCTCGTATCCTGGTGGGAAGAACTGGGTTTGCATGTCCTTTACCTTGTAAAGGCTGACTGTATATTCATTGTCCTTTACGTACTTGTCATAGTCTGGTCCACCAGCAATCCATCCCTTTATCCTGTCACCTCCTTTGCAGACTGCACATGATTGTCTCCAGTCAGGGGATATGGTTGACTCACCTGGGATTTCTTCTTCAGTAATACCACTGATCTGTAGCCATACAGGAATCTCAGCCAATGGTTTGTATTCGCACTCATTGTTCCCGAACTTATAGGGCCTTCCGTCGCCTGCTATAAGGGTTTTATCTCCTGTGCAGAAATCCCTTTCGCCTACCTCCATTTTTGACATCATCAGGGAAACACAGGCCTCATCAAGGTGAACAGGGCAGCCATTTCCTTTATTCGGAAGAGCAGTAACTTCATCTTTTAGGTCGCATCCTTCCAAGAGGTTCTGTTTTTGCGTGCTGTTGAGGTTCTTTGACTCCCAGTAATGCATAAAGTCCTTGTAATGAACCCTGTCCAAGCCTATGCTGAATCTCTTTGCATCAATTAGCCTGAGCTCGTCTGTCAGTGGCTCAAGGGTCTTTCCCCTTGCAGCAGACTCAGACTCTCCGTAGACTGCAAAGTCATCCCTTACTGTCCTTGCCAGCGCGCACCCCACTTGTGTGGCTGTCATTGGCTGACCATCACCAGCAATGTCAACTATCTCAACCCCCCCAAATGATGAATAACCAAGCTGGGGCTTCATCTCAGGTATCCATCCCAGGAACAGTTCAGGAAGTATCACAGCCAGATCACCAGCTGCAACAAGCAGGCTGATAAGAAGTAGGGATATTATTATGAGGCCAACAACCATCACAAGAGTCCGGACAGCAATCCCCTTCATTTGATCACTAATAATAATTGTAACAGCTATTTAAAATGCTTTTCATACTTCCACTATCCTTGGTCCGAAGAAGAAGTAAATCACGTCATAGAAAAGGCTGCGCGTATACTGCCAGATAAAGCTCTCTGGTCCCTGCATAACAACAAATGCAACAAATATTCCCAGTATTACAAGCCCTATTATCAGTACAATCAGGAACCACATCGACTCCTCTGAAACAGGTACTGGCATTTTTTCACCTCAGTATTGCTTGTAGTTGCGCTATCATGAACAGGGCCACAACAGTGAACACGTTCTGTATTGCATTGAATATGTCGCCTGGTGTTGAGCCTGACAGCACAAATATGAGCACCAGGAATATCACAACCACTATTATGACAGTGACAACAAGCCATATGGATTCTTTTGTTACCTTCATGACCACACCTAAATTGGAGGAAGTGCTCCTTCAAGCAAATCAAAAAAGCTGCCCAGCATGCCCCAGAAGTCCAGTTGCGGGAACTTCAGCTGGCCTGTGTATGCGAGCAGGCCTATCACGACCAGCAGTATGGCCATGCCAAAGAGCAGGTATATCACCATCATTATTGATTTTTCTTCCATACTAATCAACCTTTTCTTCCTGGTAAACAGTGAACTCCACAGTAAACCTGTCCATTGCACCCACACCTGTGACTGCTGAAACTTCCCTTAGTATTACGCCTGTTTCAAAATCAAATGTATGGCACACTTCCCTTCCGGGGTATGCCTCTTTTGTCTTTTCCCTTTTCTTGTCGTCATCATACAGTACCCTATACTTTATTTCTGTCTTGCCCACTGAGAACCGCGCAATTGTACAGACCTTTACTATGTCAGCCACAACAGCGCCGAACTTTTCCTCTATGTTGACATACTGCTCTCCCTGGCAGGTTCCTAGCAATGGTGTTGTCGCACATCTCCTGCAGTCTGCTTTTCTTGGATCTGCATCAAGGCATACTGTGCCCTTCTCGCCGTCAAAGCTGATTCCAGAATCTTCTGCCCCTATGTCAATGGGCTGCAGAAGACCGAATATGAACTGGCCCATGATAAAGATACCCATAACAGCAACTATTGCAAAGATTATCCAGAAGATGTTCATTGTCACCTCCTTGGAAATCCCCTTCATATCATCCGCCTCCCAGTTGCAGTGTTGCTGGTGTCAGCAAATCAGTTATTGCCGGCCCGAACATGAGATAAGTTACGAACCAGCTGATCACATAGATGAAAACGCCTGTAATTAGTGCCTTGCCCAGGGTCGACCTCATTCCAACGGCATCCTCGCCAAACTCTATCCTGTTTATGAAAACAGAGAGCAGGATTATTGTCTCAATCATGTATATTCCCACTATTATCTGGAACTCTGCCGGACCGATGGGCATCTTTCCTCCCATCATTGACGGTCCGAAAAGAAAGCTGTACTGGAAGGAGTTCAGTCCCTCTCCTCCTGTTGCAACAAGCTTGGAAATCTGTGCACCCAGGTTCGAGAGGATGGTTATTATTATAACTGCCATTGTGATCGTGACGCCTGCAACAAGAGGTGTAAGGAACATTGAAAGGAACTTCATGCTTGAGATTGTCTCTCCCAGCACTTCCCTCACCTCCTCCTTGACATCATGCACTCCCTTCAGGTATTTGGACACCGTTATCATTGCGCTTGATGCAGCAGCCATTCCTTTCTTGCTTGCCTCGGTCACAGTCACCATTATTGACCTTATCAATCTGGAAGGATAGTACCATACCGCGCCAACCTTTTCATCGAAAAGCGCCTGCTCAAATGTCATGCCGAACTTCCTCATGTTGCTGCTCGTCATCTTGAAAAGCTCGGCTATCTTCATGCCCTTGAGGTTCACAGCAGCCCTGTCAACTGCCAGCTCAATAGGGGTGCCGCCTGAAATCTGGTTGCCCAGCTGGAACAGTGCAACAGAGAACTCCTCCTCTATTTTCTCAATATCATTCCTTATCTTCATCTTCTGCAGGCTGTCCAGCATGCAGTACAGTGCTATGCCGAGTGCAAGGCCTATTGTGAAGAGCAAAGACATGTTGACTGTTGCAAAGCTTCTTGCTGTGCAGAGGGCCTCTGCCTCTGCTGTTGCAGGGCTTATGCACGGACCAATTGCAAAAAGCGACATCATGACTATAGGAAGCACCACAATCAGTGAGAATACCCATATAGGGACAAGCCTCTCGCCTATCCTTATTTTCCCCAATGGTGGAACATCCTTTGCAAGGGAGATATCGGGCTGGGAGAATGTTGGCGGCCTTGCGCGCAGGATATAGTCTATGAACACCCAGAGGAAAACAGGGAGTATGAAATTATAGCCCAAAAATAGCATTGCAGGCTTCACCACATCAGCCATGAATATGACGATTATCGGGAACAGCACAAGCCCCATAACAGGAAGAAGGACCCCCATTGCATGTATGAGCATAACAGGCATCCTCAGGCCACTCACATAATGCTTTGTCCTTTCCCTTGTTCCGTTCAGTATCACGTTCAGTGTCTCGTCAAACAGCCTTTCCCTTCTCCCCTTCTCAAGTGCAGAGCTCCTGAGCAGGTTGAGTGCTTCTGCGAACTCCTCGTTCTTTGTCTTCCACTTGTCGATATAGGTTGCAATTGCCCTGTCAGCACTTGCATACACGCCCACGTGTATGTCCCAGAGAAGTTTCTTCAGGTCCCATGCAAGCGGGCCTTTCAGGTTTTCTGATGTGAACTTGAGTGCGCCCTCAAGGTTGGGGCTGGTCCTCATGTAGATTATCATGTAAAGAATAGCAAGAACCGAATCAGCTGACATCCGCAGCGTCACCCTTTTTGCATTTGCAGCAGGGTAGTTGAAGATGTAGTATGCAGCACCCACCATTATTATGAAAAGTATGACTGTAAAGAACCCGAGATTGTAGATCATTGAAACCATAGTGAGGATGAAGAGAATGAAAAAGGAAAGTATTGTCAAGGAGAATATTCCCTTGGGAGTGACCCCCAGATAGCCTGCCTTTATGTCCTCCTGCATTCCCTTTGCTATGCTTGGCGGAGGCTCTATTGGCAGTATTTTTTCTGATACAGCGCATGCTTTTTCCAGAATTGTCCTGGGCTGCTCCCTTATCTCAAGCAGGAACTCCCTGTATTCAGTTGGTTTTGTGATGAGCTTCTTCTTCTTGGGAAGCTCCAGCCTGCCCACCTTTATTATTTTTTCCAGTTCCTTTTTCTTGGCTGCCGCTGCCTTCCTCCTTGCTTCCTCCAGTTTCTTCCTTTTGTCCTTCTTCCTAAAAAGGGCCATCTACTGCACCTATGCTCTCTTGGCAACTCCCTTGAACCATTTCAGCCAT
Source organism: Candidatus Aenigmatarchaeota archaeon (assembly GCA_046760225.1). Taxonomy (GTDB): domain Archaea; phylum Aenigmatarchaeota; class Aenigmatarchaeia; order Aenigmatarchaeales; family JACQIB01; genus JAWABM01. The sequence goes on along the minus strand of JBHIDR010000001.1, from coordinate 26,059 downwards.
TCATCATAAACATACTTGCTGTCAACTTCCCCGACTTCCAGCCTACTTTTCTCACTTAGTGCATGGAACATCTGGTTTGCAGCAACAGTTGTCTCTGCTTCCATCAGGTCCCTCTTGCCAGTCTGGTTTGCTATGTCCTTTATTGTTTCCAGGATTTTGCCCCTCAGGAGTATGTTGTCCCAGACAGCATCCCATCTTCCTGCCCAGCCAGGCACGTTCTTTGCAACCTGGTTCAGAACAAAGCTCTCCCCGTTCAGCAGTGTGTCCGTGGGCTTCAGGCTATCCTCCCTGCTGCTGTACTCCAAAAGATTCAAAAATCCATGCTCCTCCACAGGATCATGCATCCAGTGCTTCCTCACTTCTGTAACAGCTGTCACTCTCCTGAATGTCCTCAGGCCATCTGCTGTCCTGAGCTTATTGCATATTACAACAAGGTCAGTTGCCTTGAATGATGTCGGGGGCACGCCCAGGTCATTCACCACCCTGTCAAACACACCATAGGCGCTTTCACCATGTATTGTTCCTGCAACAACATTTGCCAGTGCACCTATTCTCATTGCCTCGTACAGTGCCTTTGCCTCAACACTCCTCACTTCTCCAATGAACAGGCAGCTGTCTCCCAATCTAAGAGCTGTTCTCAGTACTTCTTCTGCAGGAAGCTCGAGCTCCACCCTTGTGATAACAGAGCGGGACTTCAGCCTCTCGATATTGTAGCCCAGCCTTCGCAGAGCCTCAACAGGAAGCTCAAAAGTGTTGTGGGCAATTATGTTTTCGCATACAAAGTTCTCCTTCCCAAATACTGAAAAATCATAAACATAGTCCCCACCCTCTGTGCACTTTATTTCAACAATCCTGTCCCAGAATAAATCAGAATCAGCAAGCATGCTCAATCTCTGCATGATAGCCCCGCCACCGTCTACTGGCGTCTTTTGTACAAAATACCTTAGCCTCTCCCTCCCGATATTGTTGTTTCGCGTGATATAGTCCTGCCTTCTTGTTCCGAAAAGCGGAGGCAGCCTTTGCTTTAGCTCTAATGGAAGAGGCACCACATCCAGGGTATCATGGGTCGAAACTCTGGCGCACAGGGATTTGAGTGCAGAGTTCTTTGCATGCTGCAGAAAGCCTATTTCAGCTGCAAAGGGCCTCAGGAACCTTATACTGCCAGTTGTGCACCTATAGGTCTTATCGCGCTCATTCAGCCTTGAGACATTGCATAATACACCAAATCCGAGCAAAAGCGTCTGGATATCCTTTATCATTTTTTCAGATGACAGTGCTATTATCAGCTCGGTCTTTGAGACATGCCCATCCCCGCTGAAAAGCCCGCGCAGAACAGCTGCTTTCTGGGATTTTGACAGCCCGTAAACCCATCCTGGAATCCGTTTTGTATATGCATTGCCTTTGAGCTCCAAAACTTCCATCATAATTCTTTTCAGGACAAGGGAATTTAGCATAAGGGACCACTTGTCACTATGCAACCTTGCTCTGAGGCCTAGTTTTTTGGCAACGCGACGAACCATTTTCCTTGTCTCGGTATCTGTTGCTGATATTATTACAGAGCTTCTATCGTAACACCCATCAGCCAGCCACATCCCTACAAACTCCAGAAAATCGTTATCAAGGAAGATTTTAGCTGGAATTGGCTTGGATTGACGCAAGCCCTTTATCCAGACCCCTTCTGGCCTTATGCTCGTCTTTTTCATGAGCTTTGCTGCAATACCACAGGGCAATATGCCCCTTCTCTTCCATGCAGAAGGTATGCTGCGCGAGTATTTCTGCTCCTTTGCCAGGGTTTTGATATCACCCCAGTGCTGCTTAATCAAATCATGTACAGGTTCGCCCAAAACATAAAGCCCGTCTAACAAATGCAGGTAATTTACTAGATTTATGCAGTCTTTCTGCTTACCAGATATATTGAGTGCCCTCGGCACAGCCAAATATTTCCCAACAGAAAGCTCCCCTGCCCTCACTGGCGCTATGGAGCCATCATGACTGATCGTGAAGAGCGAATGATCAGTAGTCACCCTTATTTTCCTTCCTGTCCTGGTTCTTATTTCAAAAATCTTTTTATCCACTTTGTGCCTTATGAAACTATCTACAGTTGTCAGACCGATTTTGCCATCTGAACCCATGGAAAAGACCCTTATGTTTTCTTTGTTCTTGTCCAAAATCTCATGCCCACTTAGGCTAGGTGTTGAACCATATCTGGATATTTGCTCATCTATCAGCTCGCCAACTGTTGTTCGCTCAATAGAGCCGTTCCTTTCAATTACGATTTCACTATCACCTACAACACTGTCCTCAACCGTGATTATCCTGTAGTAGGGAATCACCTGTAGCATTATTGACCCGAGAAGTGATGTCTTTCCCGCGCCCCTGGTGCCTGCAACCAGCAGGGTCCTCCCATAGGATGCCATGAACCACAGCAGCCCACCAAACAGGGGATTGAAAAAACCAACATCAAGATAGAGCGGGAATGTCCATGGCTTGAACCTGTGCTTTCTCAATGCGAATGCCAGGCCTTCGGGCGATAACCTGGGCCCTATTGCAGCCACTCTTGCAATCCCTCCTGGAACAATTATCTCTGTATCAAGAACAGGATTTGCCTCATCAAGCGGTCTTCCACTCAGGAGCTTGAACCTTGTTGCCAGCCTATCACCGTCCATCATAGTGGGAACCAGGTTTGTCTCACATTCATCATAATTTCGGTGATAAACATAAAGCGGCTGCATTCCCAATGGGCTGTTGAGATTGACATCCTCTATCCTTGGGTCAGCAAGCAGGGGCTCTATTATCCCAAGGCCTGCTGTATACCTTGTAAGGATTGTTGCAAGGTCGTGTATCTGCTTGCTTGTGAGCTTGAAGCGCCTTACATCAGCCAAATCTCTTATTAGCTCCTCGCTGATTGACTTGAACAGCTCCCTCATCCTTGCCTGGTCCCTCATCTCCAGCTCATGCGGCCTTCTCTTTTCCAGCACCCTCCTTGCATCATCAAGAAGAGTGTATTCCTGTTCTGTGAGCCTGAACTCAGGCGGGGTTACAAAATAAACAGGCCTTACTTTTCCCGGAACCCTGTAGATCTCAACGCGTATATCGCCGATATTATACTTTGTCAGCAAATCCCCTTTGGGCGGCTTGGTCACGAACTTGGTGAACATGAAGCTCGGCCTTGTCAGGGGATGCAGGAACCTCCTGTATATTGACCTGTCCCCGATCTTGTGACCTGCAAGAAAGGGCTTTGCCTTGCTTATCAGTGCTGTGTCCTCAAGTATCTCCCTTATCGGCACAAGTATGTTGTTCAGGTATGCCCTCATGCATTCTGGGTCTTCCCCTTTCTTCTCAAGTATCTCTATGTGCCTTATCTGCCTTAGCAGGCTCACGTATGCTCCTATTGGGTCCCCCCTCATCTGGAATGCTGCCATGTTATAGAGCCATGAATACCATGCTGAACGGTACTTGTCGCACTTGGGACCCATTCTCTTGACAGAAACCAGTTTCCTTTCCTTGAGTATCTCCCTTATTGCATCAGCAATCTCAACAAGCATCTTTGTCTGCTCTGTATCGTATTCGCTGTCCCTTGTTTCTGTAAGGATTATTGTGTGCACCTTCCTGTCTGTTATGAGCCTGTCAATTACCCTTGCCATTATCACATCAAAGTCCTCTATGTTCGCTCCGAAAATTCCTCCTAGGCAGTTCATCCTCAGAACTCCGTTCTTTATTTCTATCTCATATACCATGCACAGCCCTCAACAATATTTATATACAGACTTAATTATATTATAACCAGTAAATAAATATTGTGATTTTATGGCTGAGGTTGATATACAGACTGTTTTGAACGAAGCCTACAGGAGGCTGAATGAAAACACGAGAAGGCTTCGCGCACTCGAGGAAAGGAGCGATGTTCTTGAGAACAGGCTGGACACCATACAGGATGACATGCTCAAGTCACATGAAAGCATGAAGAAAAGGTTTGATGCAATCACCAAGGCACTGAAGGAGATAGAGGAAGCACTGCTCAGGATTGACAATGATATAACCAAGATAAACAAGCTCATGGAAAAGACAGCACGCAAATCAGAAGTGGCAGAGCTCCAGCACCTTGTCGAGCTTTACAGCCCCTTCAAGAAGAAGTGATTCCATGGCAAAAAAGGAGTTCATCCCAACTGAGTTTGTACAGAAGCTTGCTGCACAGGGCAAGTCAGAGCCCCAGATAATAGCAGAGCTCCGTGCGCACGGCTTCAGCCCTTCCCAGATTGACAAGGCAATAAAGGAAGCACTCAAGGCAGAGGTCACAAAGCCAGAGGAAATAAAAAGGGTTCCTGCTCCTCCTGCAAGGCCTGCTGTTCCTGCACGGCCAAAACCAGCTGAGGTTGCCAGAAGGCCGGCACCACCAAAAGGCATGCCCCCTGAACTTGCACCCCCGCCTGTAAAGATTACTGTGCCCGAGGCCAAGGGGCCACCCGAGATAATGCCTCCACCACCAACTGTAAAACCAAGACCAGTTGCAGCTGTTCCAAAGATAAGTGTGGAAGAACTTGTGGAATCGGTTGTAGAGGAGAAATGGAAAGAGGCTGAAAAGAAGATAAAGGAAATCGAGAAAAGGGATGAGGAAAGAGAGGAAAAAATCGAGGAATTTGAAAGCAAGATGCTAGAAATGAAGAAAGAAGAAAAAAAGGAAGAGAGCACATTCTTCAGGCAGCTAGACGGTCTGAAAACAGAGATTGGAAAGCTCGAGACAAGGATTTCTGCACTTGAAAAGGCCTTCAAGGCATTTTCCAGCCTTAAGAAAAAGAAAAAGACCTAGGCTTCCTTTGTCAGCTTCTCCATTAGCTTTTCCATTCTTTCAACAAAGCGCGCTGTCTTATCAAGCGCAGCCTCTATGTCCTTGCCTTCTATTTTCTTCTTCTCTCCGTGCTCTATCTGCTTGGCAAGCTTCACCATGTCATCGCAGTATCTCACATACTCTGCTTCCAGCATGCCCTTGTCAACAAAATGTATCTTCAGCTTTTTTCCCACTTCTCTTGGCACTGGAGGTGCAACACCTATCATGAGCAATGGTGCCTGGCCTGCATCAATACAAGCATTGCTGAGCTCCTCTATTATTCTGGCTGTATACAGCCTCTCTATTCTCAGGAGCTTTATTGGAGCCTCCTCAAGGAGCGTTCTCATTGCCTCCTTTGTGCCTGGTATCCTTCCCTGCGAGAGCAGCTTCTTCAGTGGAATGAAGAAGCCCGAGGGGTCATATACAGGTATGCCTTCCCTTATTTCAGCAAATGTTACTGGTGAGCCATGCCTCAGCAGTTCCCAGTAATCAGTTAGCAAATAGAAATTAACATCAATCTTTATCTTCTTCTCCTTGCTGACTGTCATTGCAAGATCAGCTGCGTCAACCTTTAGCCTGTTTACAGATGTCTCGTCCAGCCTGTCTGTATCATCTATCAGTATTATCAGGGTATGCTCCTTCTCTTCCTTTATCAGCCATATTGCCTTGACTATTTCCTTGTACCTCCTTATCAATTGCTCAACAAATTTCTTAATCGCGCTTAGGCTTTTTTTCAACTTTAACACCTTTCATTATGTTCCTGAGGTTCTTGGCATACATCACAGATGAGTATATGTCCTTCTCAGGCAGCTCTTCCAGCTTGCCCTTCTCAAGGGCTGTCTTCAGCCCGAATATCTTCTTTAGCAGTTCAAGGTATGCCTTGTCAACCAGCCCTGGCTTTATCAGGTATTCATTAACATACTTCAGCACTTCCTTTTCTTTTGGCTTCTTGCCCACTTTCTTCAGAGCCATCAGGCATGCCTCAATGCTTTCCTTGTGTGCCTCCTCTATGAGCTCCTTCTTCTTCTTTTCCTCCAGCATGGAGAACAGCTTCTCCATCCTCATAAGGTATGCCTTTGTCCTGCCAATCCATTTCTCCAGCTCCCTTCCTGAGACCTTTGTCATCTGGCCGTGCTCTATCTTCCTTGTTACTTCAAAGAAGTCCTCATACCATTCTATATAGCCCTGCTCCAGGTTTTTTGGCACAAAGTTCTTTTTCAGCTCTATCCCTATTGAAGGTGCAGCAGGCGGTACCACACCAGCAAACATGAGCACTGCCTGTGAGCTTTCAACCATTGCAACCAGAAGGTCAGCTGTTATCTCATTAAGGAATATCCTCTTTGCCTTGTCTATCCTGGCAGGTGCCCTCTCTATGAGCATCTGCGCCCTTTCCCATGTCCCATGCAGCCTTCCCCCGCGAAGAAGCCTCTGTATGGGCTCCAGATAGCCTGAGGGATCATAAACAGGGATAGCATCCCTCATGCTCGTGAACACCCATGGCTCACCTGACCTCAGCAGGTCCCACCAATCACTCAGTCTTTTAGGAGACTGTGGGTGAAGGGAAATCTTCTTCTCCTTCTTCACCTTCTTGATTATCTTGGTTATTGTGTTATCAATCTCAGCCAGCTCGCTCCTCTTCACATCCCTGTCAGAATCATCAATCAGAAACATCATGTCTATGTCCGAGGTCTTCTTGAACTCTCCTTTCCTCACAGCAGAGCCATATATCCATATTGCCTTTATCCTTCCGTCATAATCTTTCAGAACCTGACCAGCAACCTCCTTTATGGCTTCGATTACATCCCCTTTCATGCATAGAAATAGTACTTACCGTTATATAAAATAATAATTCTTTCTTTTACCCGCCTCTCTCAAAAATCATCCACATGACAGCAAGTATTATCACAATGAAGAAAAGGATTGTCATTGTGTTTACTCCTGTAAGACTGATGTTAAATCCAAGTAAGTTCAAGCCACCTGCACCTATGAATATGAGCACCGCAATTATTATGAATATAAGTGCAAAAGCTGTTCCATATCTCTCAAAAATAGGGACTGCGACCACTTCTTCTTTAACCCCCTCTTTTGTTTGTTTCCTTGTAACTACATGTGCCTTGATTCCAGCAACTTCTAGAAACACTATTATGAGTAGTATGCCCAGCACAACAAGTATCAGGCTTGTTGACATCCTTTCAATGACTTCTATAAGAGCAGTCGGTGTTGCAAGTATCACGAAGAACGCGGCAACTATGGATATTATTGCCCTTGAGGGTTTGTCCTTTGGCACGCTTGCCTGGCTCATAAGGCCATATAGTGCTGCAAATGAGAGCAGCCATAGCATTATCTGCGGGAATCCCAAGGTGGTCAGGTACGCTGTTATCGGGTCGGTCACCATTTTATCACACTATTTATTTGACTTTCTTATATAAATCATTTGCTTTCTTTCAGCAGCACATATACTGCTGCTATCATGACTCCTATCAGGAGCAAAAAGGTGAGTATGGCCTCTGTTATGACTATCCTGGGCAGGCCTATGACCTGCAGCCCACCAGCACCTATGAATATCATTACAGCAAGCACGAGTATTATCCCGCCAAAAAATCTGGGATGCGCTGCGAATATGGATGTCTTTGCCTCACCAACTTTCACACCAGCTATCTCTAAAAATATCACTGTTAGTAAGAGCCCGAATGCTATTATTATGGAAGCTGTTATCAGGTTCTCAAGGAATGCCACAGCAGGTGTTGCTGCAGCTGCAAGCAGAACAAGGAATGCAGATGCAATTGCAATAACTCCCCTGGCTGAAATAGATTTTGGCATGTTGGCATGCTGGAGAAGCCCGTAAACAATCGCCAGTGTGAGCACCCACAATAAGACAAGTGCGAACCCTGCTTCCCTGAGCGCCAAGATGACCTCTGTTATTGCCATTCCAATCACATATCCTTTTGATTAGCATCAATATAAAATTAACCCTTCTGCGGTTGCGGCCCTGGTCCCAGTTTCAATGCACCCCAGAACAGTGAGAGTATGAATATTATCCCTAACAGCAGCAAAAGGTTCTCCCCGCCGCCAATCAATGGGAATTCAATAGGATAATACTGGAGCATCGTCCAGCCTATTGAGAGCAGCACAAGCAGGACACCTCCACCAACAACCATGCTCTGCACCTCGACTTCCTTACCTTTCCTGACACCGAACAGCTCCAGGGCAAATGCTATGAAGAACATGACTATGAAGAACCATGTTATGCTCGGAAGATATGTCCAGAGCGCGCTTACGAGTGGGGGGTAGGTTGAAGCAAAGAAAGCAACAGCAAGGGACACAACAAAATGAACTGCCCTGTTCTTGAAGACATTGCTCAGCTCCAGAACTCCGAACACAACTGCCAGAATAAAGAGCGATGCTATCAGTGTCTCGTTGCTAAGCCCAAAGAACTGCAGCGGAACGCTCATGCTTACAACTCCTCTAATTCATGCTCTATCTGGACCCTGAGGTCCCTCAGCTCCTGCAGCTTAAGCTCTCTGGCCCGGCGCGCTTCTTCTGTTGTTGGCCACTTCCTCTGTGTTTCCTTTATTCTCTTGTTAACAAGCTCCAGCTGCTTCTTGAGGGCCTTTTTTTTGGCTGTCTTGGCCACTGTCTTCTCTGCAGCTTTCTGGGCCACTGCCTTGCCGAACCCCCTGACACCAGGCCCGTAAATCGGTGGTATTATCCTTACAACTATGAACGTAAGGAATGCAATTCCTAACCATAATATGAAGAAGCCTGATATAATGGGTGCCAGGAATGAGCCGTATATACCGCTCAATATGAAGAACAAGTAGCCTGCTATTGATATGAGCATCTGGAAGCCCCTGTGCCCTCTTGCCGCCCATATCCCGAATGACCAAAGGAAGAGCAAAAGCACTACATGGGGTATGAGAATCAGGTAAAGGAGCTTGTCAGTGAGCTCAGGATACCTTGCAAGTGTTGTTGAGGATATCTTCAGTATCTGCTCGAATATCATGTACTCAATATTAAACACAGGTGCTACCATAGAAATTAGTTGGAATACCTAATATTTAAATTATTTCTTCCTGCGCTTCTTTTTTAATTTTCCGACTTTACTGAGCTTATCTTTAGCACTAGCAGCTTTCTTTCTGGCGCTCTTGCCCTTTTTTCCTGTTCTCCTGAGCGCCTTCATTCCTCTATCCTTTTCTCTCATGTATTTCTCCATTAACTCTCTCCTTTCTTTAAAGAACTTCCTGGCTCCTTCATTTCTGGGCTTCAGATAATCTATTCTCTTAAAGTTGCCCCTTTCGTCCTCTTCTCCAAAAACATCAAAATCTATATGCCGTATGATTCCACCTTTCTTCTCCATTTTGTCAAGGGAATCCTCATCTGTAACAGCAAGCCATGCGGCCTCATATGCACCCTCTATTTCGTCTTGCCTGTATCCTGTCTTTACTGTCTGTACCTTGGCTCTTTCTGCAACAGTTCCACCTTCTACTCTTATTTCTTGCATAATTTCTTCTCTTAACTTATCAGTGTCCTCGTATTCTGTTACTTCGATGGCTTCTTCTTTTGCAGTCTCCTCAGCCATCTTAATCAATTTCTTATATGCAGCATAAAATTCTTTGTGACCAAGAACATACAAAGGGATAATCGTATCCACATCTTTAGTATCTTTTTTTGGATCTACCCAATATTTTACTTTTTTACTCAGACCCAGTTTATTCATTTTGGAGTTCAATTTATCAAGATTAGATGGCAGCCCTAATTGCTGTGGTGTGAATACCCTCAATACCTTAGAATAATCAACCTTACCTCCTGTCTCGACTTCTCCCTGCAGTTCAACCAATTTCTCCTGCAACTTATCCATTTCTTGATCTTTTCCTTCCAGTTCCTTATCTTTCTTTTTCAGCTCTTTTTCTTGCTTCTCAATCTTAAGTTTTTGGTCAGTAGTTTCAACTCTGTATTTTTCAAGGTGGCCCTCCTTTGTGTCCACTTCCTTTCTTAACTTCTCTATTTCAGCAGCCGTTTCCTCAGAAGTTGCCCCGTACTTCAGCTCCTCTTCTCTTTTATAGAGCTCACGTTCTTTTTTGTCCAGACCATCCTTAGTTTTCTCAATCTCCTTCTTCATTTTATTATAAGTATCTTCCATCTGCTCAATAGTAGCCCTCTCGTCATCCAGTTTCTCTTCCTTTTTACCAAGGTTCTCCTTCAGCTCATAAAGCTCCTTTTCAAGTTTTTTGAGCTCTTTCTCCCTGCTCTCTAGTTCCTTTTCACGTTTTTCCATGGCCTTGTATTCTGCCGCCGTTTTGGGAATCACTGTTTCTGCTTTCTTTAGTTCTTTTTCTCTTTTGTCCAGCTCTTTTTCTTTGTATGTAAGGTCCTTGTCTTTCTTGTCTAATGCGGTCTTGAGTTTTTCCAGTTTTGCAGCATTATCCTTGAGTTTTTCTTCCTTTGCCTCGTATTCTTTCTTTTCCTCTTCTAGCTCCTTTCGTTTCCTCTGCAGAGCACCATACTCTAGTTCCTCCATTGTTTCGGTAACGTCCTTCCTTTTCTTTTTCTCTAGCTCTTTCTTCAGTTTTTCTTCTTTTTCTTCTAAATTATTTTTAATCTCCATCAGTTCCTTGGCTTGATTAGCTAGTTCTTCCTTCTTTGCTCTTAGTTCCTTTTCCTTTGCTCCGTATTTGTCTTCCAGCTTCTTGTACTCCTTTTCTTTCTCTTTAAGTCTCCTCTCCACAGCTTCAAGCTGCTGTGCTTTCTTTACCAGTTCCTTGCTAACCTTGTCACTGTCTTCATAGGATTTCAACCTGATTTCCATTTCTTTGACTAGTTCATTGACATTTCTTTCTCTTTTCTTGACCTTTTCCCCTTTTTGTTTAAGAATCCTCGTCTTCTCCTTGTACATCTCTTCTTCTTCTGCCAGCCTTTCTGCAATTCCAAGAAACTCTTTCCTCTTCTTCTCGTATTTCTCTTTAAGCATCCTTTCATAATCATCAATTCTTTTCCTTTCTTCAGCCAGGCCTTCTTTTTCATATCCCAGGTCTTCGAGTTCTACCCTGGCTTTCTCTCTGTCCTCGTCTAGCTTTTCCATATCTTTCTCGTATTTTGCCCTGTCTTCCTTCAGCTCTTCCGCTTTTGTAGTGTATTTTTCTACTTCCTGGACAAGGGCTTTTCTTGCCTTCTCCAGCTTCTCTGCATCAGAATCATAAGCTTTCCTGTCTTGGGCCAGCTTATCCTCTTCCTTTTTGAGGTTTTCCAAGCCAGAATCTAGCTTTTTTCTGTCTTCTTTTAACTTGTCCGCTTCTGTATCAAGATAACCACGAACCTGTTCTATTTTCTCCACTCGTTCTCTGGCATCTTTACTCATCTCTGCTACTAGTTTTGTTTCTTCGCTCTTTTTCTGTATAGCCTTTGTCAGCTCTTCCCGCAATAGCGCAACTTCCATTTCCCTTTTTCTTAAATCTTCCTCCTTTTCTTTATTTAATTTCTCTTGTTCTTCGACTATATTTGATCTTTCGCTATAATTTTTATCAACAAACTGGCTTGCAATGCTGTAAATATAAGGATCTTCAAGAACCTTTTGAAGGTATCCAGTCTCCTTTGTAAGGATATACTTAATGAAATCTACGGCTTCCTGATCAACTTCGTCACCGTAATCCTTTGATATAAATTCTACGAACTTTTCCTTCATCCCTTTACTATCCTCGCCCATTTATTACACCTTTTTTCTTTTTTTCTTTGAAGTTTTCTTTTTCAATTTCTTTTTCTTGGAGTAAGCCTCTCCCTTTTTTATCCAATCCTCTACATCAGCTCCATTACCATTAGGACTTACGTAATTTGGCTGGGTTACATCACCCTCTTTGGTGCCAGGCTTTGTGGTGCTTACCACGCCGTTCTCACCCGGGTGTGCACCTTCTTTCATTTTCTCTTTCTTCTCTCTTTCCAGCCTCATTTCCTCGTACTCTTCTTCTAGCTTTTTCTTTCTTTCTCTCCATTCAGCTTCAAATTCTTCAGGATCTTTGCCCAACTTAATATTTTCCTCGAGCAAAGCCTGACTGCTCAGTTTTTCAGTTTCCAGTTCAATCTTTACATTTCTGATTTCATTCTCCAGTTTTTGCTTATCAAGTGTAAGTTCTTCCATATCATTTTGCTGGCTTTCTGTTATTTTTTCAAGTTCTTTAAGTTGAGATTTAAGGTTTACACTTATATCTTTCTCTTTCTTGTACTTATCTTCGAGAACCTTTATCTTAGCATCATAACTCTTATTTTTCTTTTTTTCTTCCTCAAGTTCCTTGTTAATGTTTTTCATTTCTGCTTCATACTCTTCTTCTCTTTTCTTAAGTTCATCAATCTTTTTCCTTTTCTCTTCGAGTTTAGTGTTAAGTTCATTTATTTGGGCTTCAGAATCTGCAGTAATCCCCTGCAATTCAGAATCATATTTTTCCTTATCATTCTTAAGCTGTTCCTTAAGATCATCAATCTGTGACTCATATTTTATACTCTCTTCTTGTTTTGCTTCCAGCTCTTTCTTGAGATTTTCAAAATCCTGATAGGATTGCCCGTCAAGCTCTACAACTACACCGGCCTCTACATAATCGTTATAAACTTCTTCTACTGGCTTTTCAAGCTTTTCCGCCATCTCAATAATTTTGCTGTATGCAACCTTCCTTGCCATGAAATACACCTATTTATTCCTCTTCAAATTCTTCAGTTATTCCGAAAAGTTCCTTGTAGTATTCCAGATCTTTCTGGGATTTGATCTTGTCATGCAGGTTTGGGTTGTTCCTGTAAAATTCGTCCTCCTCATAAGGTTCTTTTACAGTGGTTTCTTCCTTTGCTTCCTCTTTTTTGCTGATTGCTCCATTTTCTTCGTCTGCTGGTTCGATTTCGTCCATATCCTTAGGAAGAGGCTCATAATGTTCATCTTCTTTTGCTTCAGGCTCATCGTTGATCTTCTCCATCGTTTTGTCGAGCTCTTTTTTGAGGAATTCATTATACAGTCCTTCTACTTCGGGGACCTTGTCCTCTGGTACATGGGCTCCATCCACCTGTGGAGTAACACCTTCAACCTTTTCCAATTCATCTTGCATTTCTTCTGAAAGTTCTCCTCCAGAATACCTCATAAAGGTTACTCCTTCATCCGCAGGGATTTCCTCGTAAGTAAGATCAACTATCTTTCCGGGCTCCCCTCCAGGCTTGTATATTTTTGCAGATTCTTCCTTGTGAAACTCTTCACCGCCCATGTCAAAATCTTCATCATCAAAAGTATCGTATTCATCAGAAGGTTCGTCCTCCATTTTCACTTTGTCGAACAACTCACCCATGTGAAAATCATCTTCCTTTTTTACTTTCTTTAGAGTCCTCTTCCTCCTCTTTGGCAACTCTATTCTCTTTGGAACCTTTTTCCTTGGTTTCTTTTCAACCTTCTTCTCGACCTTTTCTACCTTAAAATCTGTGTAATCATGGACATCAAAGTCATCAATAACTTCTCTGATCTTTTCTATATCCTCAGGGTCCCCATATATGTGATAGGTTGTATCACCAGAAACTTTGTCTTTATATTTGTCGACCTTGGTGTTCTTCAAGAGAGGTTTGTTGAACTTCTTTAATACGTCCTCATATAGCTCCATATCAACATCCATTCTCTCTATTGTTTTGCCAGATTCCACAACTTCTGGCTCATAGTCCGCCTCATCAATAATGCTCCTCAAATAGTCAATGTCCTCTTTCTTTCCCCTTACTTCCACTAACCTTTCCCTGCTTCCGAGGTACCACTTGCCAAGGTTGCCCCATTCACGGACCTCCTTGACTTCCACATTGTCAAAGAAATCACTCTCTTCGTTTGCTCTCTTGAGAGCATCAATCTTGTAGGCCTTTGTCCTGAACACTCCGCAAGGTTCTAGTTTCCTTTCAGGCTTCTCTTCTTCATACTCCTCTCTAGCTTCCTCTTCTTCAGTTCCTTCTATTCTCCTTGGAGCTTCTGCTTCCTGTCTTTCTGATTCCCTTTGCAAAAGGTATCTCAATTTTCTCTTTACATCTCTCTTTTCCTCAGCCTCATTAGCAGCAACCACAAGCTCTTTTACTGTAAAGTCTGGCTTCTGACCGTCATAGACCATCTTGCGCAAAGCATAACTCAATATGTCATCAAATACTTGGAGGGTATAGTCACCAAGCCCTGCGTCCTTCCAGTTCTCCATTAGGGAGATCCTGAACGAGGTTGCAGCAATCTCCTTCTCGTCCTTGCTCATGTCCTTAATTTTATTATAGAGACTGACATAGTTCGGGGTTATAGTAAGAAAACCATAAGCATCAGCTTTCTTTGGAGCAGGTGCAGCCTCGCCACTGTCCTTGTCATTTATCGGTTCTGCACGAGGTACTGCCTCTACATTCGGGTCTGTATATGGGGAAGCTTCTGTATCATCTTTCTTTGCTTCGCTGCCTACCTCAGTTCTTCCGCCCTGATATTTTTCGAGCTCTGCCTTAAGATAGGTTAAATCCTGCTGCTGCTTCATTATAATCCCTATCATTGCTCTATAGTCAGCATCTGAAATCTCTACCAACACTATCACCCTTCAACTTTTGCTGTTTTGTAAAATCCTGCACCCAACCCTTCGCTATGGTAGTTTGCAACACCTAGCTTAATTATATCCTTTACCATATCTCTGTTCTCTTGCACTTTATTGTACAGTTCTTCTGCCATATGCGTATTAGCATAATGCTGCGCCTCTTCAGGGCTGTTGCCTGGGCTTCCTGTAGCCTTTGCAGCCCCTCCAAGTTTTGTAACAATATCTATCTTTTCAATGTTGTAATCTTTTTCAATTTCTGCCAATCTCTTCTTGTAATCAACCACTGCATCAGCGGCTTCCCTTCTCGGGAAATCGAAAAATTCTTCAATGGGCTCAAGTATCAATGGCAACCAGTAGAAACCTCTTACCCATTCGTATCTGTCAGGTGGACCCCGTACATTATCAACATACATGTGGAATCTTGCTGTCAAAGGATCGTGCCACACACCAAAAAGGTCGTCCATGACCATGCTTGGCTGCTGTTTCGGCTTACCTTTCATAGGTTCAATTATATATCTGTCCAAGTCGCCTATCGTGGTATCCCATAGAGTCAAATCTCTATATGATTCAGGTTTATCTTCTTCTTCCATCTTTTCCTCTAGCTTTTGAATTCTTTCATTCAAAATAGCCACAGCATCTTCAATTGACATAGCCATTTTTACACCCTAATTAACCACCATTCAGTAAGTATCTCTACTATATATTTACTATAGAGTAGTATTTAAAGCTTACTTTTAACCCTTTTAACCGTAAATCTGGAAAATTTCCAGCTCTTTACATAGTTCAAATATGGCCCATGCCCAGACCATGGCCTCAAAGGACTTCACCAGATTGCTGTTTTCAAGGAAGTGCCTGCTGTCAGACACATATGCCTTCAGGTTCTGCAGCTGTGCCTCGCCCCTGGAGTCAACCACCTCTATCTTTTCCAGCAGGGGCTCGAGCTTCTCAAGCCACCTAGTAATTTCCTGGGGCTCTATTTTGTCCTCCATATTTGATCATCCTAATAGGGTTTGAATATTATTTTGTCACCATCACCAGAATAGCTGAATTCTCCCTTCCTTCCTCTGTACTTGCCCCTTTCATTCAGCCTTTCTATCTCTCCTATGATTTCTTCAACACTCTCCCCTTCCTTCCTTTTCCTTACATCTATCACTTTGCGCCTCATCCTTTAGAAATCGATGCTAAACTATTTAAAATTTTATCCTAATCCTTGTTTTCTCAGCATGCCTGATCAGGTTCTGGGCAAACTTGTCATCAGCTGAAGCAACAAGAAATGCCTGTACCTTGCCTGGTTTCAGCTCGATGTTGATAAATACCTGGTCGTTCCTCTCCTGTATGTCGGTTATCCTGCCCCTGTACTTGGCTGCCATGTGAGGATACCTGCGGTCGAGCTCTATGTCTTTGCCAATCAGCCTTTCCCTTTCCTTCAAGAGCTTCTCAGCAACCTCCTTGCATACAGCAATGTTTTCAATTGTTCTGTCAAACTCCTCTGGCATGGATTAAATTAGTATTTTTAATTTAAAAACATGTAATTGAGCGTTATAGAAGTGACATATAATTTCGAATGCTTCTTATTGTTTTTTCTATCAGATCTCTTGGAAAAGAATTCGTATTTCTAGCCTCCTCTCTGTTATTATTCCTTCTCGGGGGTAGGGATGGTGATAAGTCAATTTCTCGGTATAATGGCCTTGTATTGTATCGTGGTTCTCCAGTACTTATTAGGCCTAACCTTACCCTCCTTAAGTAGCTCTCCACTTTGAACGGTTCTTTAAAGCCCCAGTTCGTTCTCTCTAGAAAACTGTAATCTGGCTGAAATTCCCAGCCTTCTGGTACCCAATAGCCTCTTTTCTTATGCCAGTCATATTGCCAATCCCACCCCTTAGGTACGATCGGCATTAATTAATAATTAGCGCCCTTTACGCATAAAATCCATAGACCTCGAAAATAAGGGTAAAATCGTTTTTACTGAAATTACAGACTTGGATGCAGTGTCACATGTTTCTCTATTTCTGAGAGGTTCTGAAGTAGTTCCTTCCGCGCAGCCCTTTGTGCACCTCTTTTCCAGAACTCCATCATCTCATTCACTGTAAATGGGGGTTCTCTATTGTCATACACAATTGAATGGACAGCGCCTTGAGCCATGTACATTATGTTCTTGGTATCAAGACCAGCCTCCTTGGAATTGGCTTCAATTGCTTTAAGGTATAGCGCAGCATATGCTTCCTTCTCAACCTTGCTTAGTTTTCGGCAAGTATCATAAAAATCGCGGATTGAATTAATCACAGGTAGTCCAGAAGCAAGCGTATAGTCTTCTTTAGATATGTCGCTCCCTCCGTATTCTGGTCCAAGCCCTTGTTTGAGCTCGTCAATGTTCATCTCACCATTCAGATAATCCAGAATTTTTTGTACATCCTCTTTTTTTGGTTCTTTAGCTTCTTCCATACCTTAAATTAGGGGAAAAAGACTTATAAGCTTTTTAGGAACTCCTCTTCCTTGAAGTGCAGCTTTCCAGGAACAACAAGCACAGCAGGCGTGCCTATGTCTCTCATGTCCTCCTTTGCCCCATAGGCTATTTTCGGCTGGTAGCCAAGTCTGGAAGCAGCTATAACCTTGCCCTGGACGAGGTTCCCAAGCATTTTCAGGGCTTCTGGCACTGTCATGTACTTCTTTCCCTCTACATCCAGGTCCAGGAGAAGCAGGGTATGAAGCCCTGCTGCCCTGTTTGCTTCAAGCGCTTCTTTTACTGCCTCCATCTGGCCGCTAAATGGCACAGTTGCTGTCCTGCCGAACTTGTACAGCTGCAGCCCGCTTTCAGCCACAGCTGAGAATATGGATGAATTATGGATTATCTTGACCTCTGTACCTTGCTTTTTGGCCTCTAGAACAAGCTCCACGTGCGTGGTAGCAGCCAGGGGATCGCCTGGAACAAAGATTGCTATGTCTTTTTGCCTTGCTTCCCTCACTATTTCCTCTGTCCCCTCTTCCAGGTCCTTCCTCTTCAGCTCCTTTACACCTGTTTCTACCAGTCTTTCCAAGCCAGCTATGTTGCCGAACCATTTGTTCGTGTACAGTTCACAGTAGCACTTGCATTTCTTTGCTGCCTCTATTGCCTCAAGGCTCAGGCTCTTCTCATCCCCAAGGCCAAGGCCTATCAAATAAAGCATACGTCTTAATCGCCCCCTGATTTATTTAAACCTTCATTTACTAATTCTAATTATGGAAGGTTCTGATTCAGAGAAGAAGCCTGAAGACATGGACAAGTGCCCTGAATGTGAGGGCCGCATTGTCAAGGAGTATGATATGGGAGAAAAGTACTGCGAAGAATGTGGCTATGTTCCTGATGAAAGCATATTTGCCAGCGGCACAGGAAAGCATGAATATGATGGCGAAGGCAGGCCCATCTACAGGCCAAAATCTACATACAGGAGGCATGACAAGGGTGTATCAACAACAATAGGTGGAAGAAAAGGCGATTACAAGGATGTCAAAGACAAGAAAACAGCAAGAAGGCTCAGCAGGCTGAACTGGCAGACAATAGTAGAGAAGGATAGAAGTTTTAAGGATGGCTTGGAGAAGCTGGACATGTACGGCTCTAAGATTGGCTTGCCAAGCAGCATAAGGGAGGAGGCAGCCTATTACCTTTGGGAAGCCAGGGGCACGCTGACCCGCGGCCGTTCTTATGATGAGCTTATAGCAGGAATATTTGATATTCTATGCAAGAAACGCGGCATACCAAGGTCAATTGACATGATTTCCAAGAAATGCAATTGTGAAAGAAGGGGGGCAGGAAAGGCTGTAAAGGCACTTAAAAAGAAGATAAGGGAGCTCAAGAGCGTCAATATCCCTGAAGCCGAGGACTACCTTTCATGGCTGTGTTCTGAGTTAAAGCTGTCAATTGATACGCAGAACATAGCAAGACAGCTCATAAAGAGAGACAAGGAGAAGGGCATAACAAGGGGGAGAAATCCTGTTGTTATTGCAGCTGGTGCAACATATACGAGCACAAAACTGAACAATGAAATAAGAAGCCAAAGAGAGGTAGCAAATGCCTCTGATGTCACAGAGGTATCAATAAGGAAGATTTATAGCTTGTACAAGGACAACCTTGATTTGGAGGAGTTCATATGAGGATAGCATTTGATGTAATAGGGAGCAAGGAAAAGGCCGTTGCAATAATAGACTCCAGGCCCAATGGGAAGGAAAAGCAAGTAGCCAAGGACATCATGTCGAGATATAACCACATCAAGTCTGTGCTCGTGAAAAGGAGCCCCAGGGGGGGCATATACAGGATTTACAACCTGAGGATTGCCGGAGGCAGCAGGAAAACAGAAGTAATCCACAAGGAGCACGGAATGCTCTTCAAACTGGACCCGAAAAAGGTCTTTTTCTCTCCAAGGGAATCAACAGAAAGGCAGAGGCTGGCCGAGAAGGTGAAGAAGAAGGAGCGTGTGCTGGTCATGTTCTCTGGAATCGCGCCAATTGCAATAGCAATTGCAAAGAAACAGCCAGAAGCAGAGATAGTATGCATTGAGATAAACAATGATGCAGTGGACTATGCGAACGAGAACCTCAGGCTTAACATGACCTATAACATAAGGAACTATTGCTGGGACGTGCGCGATGCAGCAGGACTTGGCAGGTTCAACAGGATAATAATGCCACTTCCTGAGAAAGCAGTGGAATACCTGGATGTTGCCTTCAAGGCAGCCAAGAAAGGTGCAATAATACATCTCTATGGCATCTCAAGGCAAAAGGACTTCTCTGACTTCAAGGAAAAGGTGAAGCTGGCTGCAAAGCAGCACAACAGAAAGATAAGGGTATTGTCAAGCCAGAAAGTACTGCCCTATGCACCTTACAGGATGAAGATCAGGCTCGATATCAAGGTTTTGTAGCCCTGTGGTCTGGGCTCTTGTTATAGAACGGGTTCACGCCGTTCAGCCTGTACACGTCCTCCCAGCTCTCATCTGCTTCTAGCGCTTCCTTCTGCTCCCAATAATAGTCGAACGAATCCTTGTTTGGCTCTATCATTTTATTTCACCCTGTTACTTACTGTTGTAAAACCCTTGCTTCCTCAGGCTTTTGAACTCTTCAAAATCTACAAGCTCATATCGGTCTTCCTTGTCAAGAGCTGCAAGCTCAGCTAAATTCAAAAGTTCATCAGCATACTCGTCCTGGCTAAGGGTTTCTTTCATTACTCTCATCATGGTTTGAACATAAACCTTGAAAGGCAAATCCTTTGATTCAATAGCAGCAAGCGAGGATATATGCTCTAGCTCACCTTCCATCTCATTTATGAGCTTGGCCTTCTCCTCATATCTTTCCTCCTCAGGCTCCTGAGAAGGTTTGTCATTAACAGTGATTGTCACATATTCGTCCTGTGCTTCTTCAAACTTCTCTTCCCCCTCATCATACTTGTAATTCCTACCTGTCCTTGCCTCTTCTATATCCTTTCTCATTTTTTTCCTGCCTTCCTCTATTTCTTTCTTGAATTTCTCCCTTTCAGAATCAATGTCATATTCTGCCATAATAATTACCTCAGGTTGTACTGCTTTTCAATTTCCTCTATCTTCTTCCTTATCTTTGCAAGGTCTGTATTACCGTCCTTGATGTACATTGTAAATGCCTTGCTCAGGTATGCTCTGGCCATTGTGGTATTTCCTTGCTCAGCTGCCTTTTTTGCAGCTTCCAGGTCCTCATCCTTTGCTTTCTTCTTTGGCTTGCCTATCTTCAATGGCTTTCCGCTGTTCCTGTACATTGTCATCAAATCACCTTTCTGCCTCTGATTTTTCTGCCATATTCCTTTATCTCATCTGTACACTTCCCGCAATATGGCTGGCCTGCATCTATTCTCTCTTCTGTATTTTTCTTCCACTCCCTAATACTCATTCCTTGCTTCATAGAGCATCCGTACTCAGTACAATGGCTGCCCAGCAGTTCTATTGTGTCGTCTCTGGCCCTGGTTGCTGCTCCGAAGACATGTCCTCCTTCATGGTAGGCCTGTGTTTTCAGGACCTCCATCCTGAATGAGTACGGCTTGATTCTCCTCCATCTGCTGACTGATATTACTGTGCTGTTGGTAATTCTGCCGCCTACCACCCAGGCATCTTCAGGTCCTCTTGCCAGGTCCTTGTCAACCACAAAAAAATCATAATGATCCTCTTTCCTCTTCCAGGGTTCGCGATAAAGCATATCCAATAATTTTGATGCATTAACCTGATCTCCATGGCCCTCATCTTTCCCATGCATCATGCATTCCTCAACATACCAGTCAATGGACCTCCAGGGCTTCAGCTTTCCATCTTCTTTCCAGTCCTTTTCCCTCCAGACACCAAAATTCTTTACTATTCTGCTCGCACCACTGATTCTAAGGATATCCTTTGCAGCTCTCCAAACAGTGTTATATTCATCGTCCCTGACCCCCTCTGTCCTCATGAAGTATACTGGTATCACTTAACCACCTATATATTATTTACTATTCAGTGGTATATAAATCTATGGATTTTGCAGGTCCAGAACAACATGGAGGATATTAGGGGCATAGGTCTTGACAATTGTTGTCTTCTTGACCTTCAGGCCCCTGCTCCTAAGCTCTTTCCTCAGCTTTCCCAGTTCCTCTGCCTTCATGGTATCATGATAATGTATGACAGCGCCCTTCTTTGCCATCCTCATTGCTGCTGGCAGGAGCTTGCTAGCAGGAAAGTATCCCATTATCACCCTGTCAGCTATGTTTTTGAGTGGTCCTGCAAAGTCCCTGCAGTCGCCTTTTAGGATTTCTATCTCATCCTGCACCTGATTCAGCCAGACATTCTTCTCCAGGTACTTGATTGCAGCAGGGCTAATGTCTATTGCATAGATCTTGCTTGCCTTTGTGTGCTTTGCAACCAGGATTGACCAGTATCCTACACCTGCAAACATGTCAACCATGGTCTCCCCAGGCTTCACAAGCTTGATCATTCTTAGTTTTTCCTGTTTGTTGCCCTTGGACCACATTATCTTTCCCACATCCAGCAAAAACCTGCAGCCATGCTCCCTGTGGAGCGTCTGTGTTTCCCTGCAGCCTGCCAATAGCTCTATCTCCGGCTTCCTCTCTATGTCCACTATACCCTTTTGCAGGAATACTGAATGCACATAGGGCAGCAGCTCGAGCACTGCCCTGCCTATTGCCTTCCTCTTACTGTATAGGGATGGCTTGAGCTTGAGCAGAAGTATCTTCCCAATAATCTGGTAGCTCCTTGGAAGCTGTTCCAGCTCATTCTTGCTCAGCTTTTTTGCCATTTTCTGCCTCAATTTCAAATAAAATGACATAATATTTATTCCTCCTCTGCCTTTAAATATAATTTTTAGCTTCTACTATAAATTATAGGATTTCTTATAAGGGCTAAGCATGAAAAAAGAAAAGAAAAAGTAAAAGAAGGCCTTCTTCGGGCTTACATAAGAACTGACTTCAAAACAAGGATTGTTCCTATAAGTGCCAAAATTAGCCCGATAACACCAAACAGCGCTGTTCCCCAAGCAAGTGTCTCTGCTGTGATTCCGAAAGCAGCTAGATCAACTGTAAATACTTCTGCCAAGAGCAGGGAAACTCCTCCTGCTGCTACCCATGCAAATCCCTGAGCTGCCTTTGCTCTCATCTTTCCGTACTCTGCCAGCGCTG
Organism: Candidatus Aenigmatarchaeota archaeon; assembly: GCA_046760225.1. Taxonomy (GTDB): domain Archaea; phylum Aenigmatarchaeota; class Aenigmatarchaeia; order Aenigmatarchaeales; family JACQIB01; genus JAWABM01. Next base: position 4,026 of record JBHIDR010000001.1, on the reverse strand, counting down.
GCGCTAATAGTAGCGCGATTCCTAGCCATACCATGTCTGCTACCATTTTTTTCACCTATATTTCTTATGGAAAAATCCCATATTAAAGCTTCTTTTTCTTTGCTCGAGTATAGAAATGCTTAAATATAGGTTTAGCATTCGTCAGATGCCGTTATCTCAGCTTGTCAATAATAGAGCCAAAAGCAATCAGAACAGTGTCTCCTTTCCTTATTTTGACTCCTTCCCTAACAGAAACAGCCTTTCTTGTGCCGTTTATGTCAACAATAGCCCTGCTGCCCTTTACATTAAGAACATTTGCCTTGCACATTGTGTCCATTCTAAAGCATTGTACAGTCTATCTTAAATATTTTTCATATGATTATCTGGTAATGGAAAAAACAAAGCTCGAGTGGCTGGACAAGTATCTTGACAAGAACAACTACAAGCTAGTTGTCCGGGGTACCTACAAGCGCATGAACGAGCTTTATTACAATGAGGATGGCCACAGCCTCATGTTCCTGCCCCTTTATGGTCTTCTTGAGCGCTTCATATCAGTGGAGTTCAAGGAAAGGTCATTTGTTTTCAGGAACCACAGGCTTCCAGACGGCTATCCAGCTGATGAGGAAGAGATTCCTTACAGGAAAACAAAATATCCAAAGCCCAAGCTTGCAGAGCTCTTTGGCAAGCATGAACTAAGGGTCTCCCAGTGGATTGGAAGAATTGAGAAAGAGGAAAAGGACAGGAAAATCATGGAACTTGAAGAAAATATCAGGAAAAACTACCCTGACCTTATTTGAAAGCCTTGGCCACACCCTCAACAATCTTCTTAACTGCACGAAAGCCATCAAAATAAACCGCACTGCAAAGCTGCACAGAATCGGCCCCGTTCTCCAGGCAGTACAGCGCGTCTTCCAGGGCCATTATCCCACCAGAAGCAGAGATATAGGTCTCTGGCTTTCTGGATCGCAGCATCTTTATCATACCCCTTGTGTCTTCTTTGAGAATCTCACCGCAGAGTGAGCCCTTTCCCCATTGAAGGCGACAATAGCCATCCTTTGTCTGGTATGAACCCACTTTTCTCGAATCAGCATAGGTATAGCCGTCTGCTGGAAAACAAATCTGCTCCTCTAGCCCCATTTCCCAGTGCTCCCTTACAAACTTGTAAAGCACTGGGATATCAAGCCTGAGGCTAGAAAGGCCCTTTTTGAATTCTTCAGCCTTTCTTATGGCCTCTTCCCTTAGCAACAAGGAGTCCTGGACATCCTTCCTAATCTCAGGAGGAAGACCAAGGTCATCAGAGGTAAATATGTCATGGTCCTTCCAGACCACTGCAGGACAGGGCCTAGGATTTGATGTTTCATACCATCGTGGATTGAATTCAATTGCATCGGCTTTTAGCTTTTTGGCCTCTGGGAAATCAGCTAACCTGTGCGGCTTGAAGCTCTGTATGACTTTGGTCTCTGGGGAATATTCCTTTACCTGGTCATAGAGTGCATTTGCCTCCTCAAAAGAAAGTATTTCTATGTCCAGGTCTGTTGATGTGCAAAACAGGGTTTTTGATGCCCTTGTCTCACCAGTGCTTTCATCAAAAACCTCATACGGAACAAAAAGGGTCTGGTCAATATTTGCTGTAAAGCCCTTCTTGATTATCCTTTTTCCCTTTTTAGGTTCTCCTGCCCTGGCTGAGGATGTTACTGATTTAAGAACAATAGTGTCTACGCCCGCATCAATGGCCTTTTTTATTGCTTTTAAGTTATCAGTGAACGGGCTTGGAGCCATCCAGACATAACCAAAGCTATCCAGGGATTCCATAAATAAATAGTCTTCTAGAAAACTTAAAAATGCAAGACCTATTTGAAAATCTGTGATTTGAACCTGTATATTTCTGCAGCAGGGTCGAGCCAGGTATTTTCTGAGAGCCCTGCCTTTATGCACAGGTTATTCAGGTACTGCTGCACATCCCATGCCTGCTCAACAGGCACTTGTGGCAGAAGCAACCCAGACATTATGCCCTTCTTTATTATCAGCCCGTCCCTGCCTATCTCTATTTTTTCAAGATAGTCCTCTGGTTTCTCCACTGTCATCCTTGTGGGCTCAGTGAGCACAGAGACCTCTACTTCTATGCTGTCCACATCCTCAAGCTTGATTGCAGGGAACCTGTCATCCTTGAGAACAGCAATAGCAGCCTGCACACAGCCCTCTACAAGCGGCTTTTCTGGGTATGCCAGGCCTATGCATCCCCTCAGCTGCCTGAAACCACTCATTTTCTTGAAAAGTGTGACAAATATGCCTGTTCTCTGGTCAAGTTCCCTAGGATATTCCGGAGGTATGACTATCACTTCCTCCTTGAGCTCTGATACTATGACGTCCCTGGCAAGCTGGACCAGGAATTTGCCACTGCTTTCTGATATCATACTTCTTGATTGTTTCCCAAAGAATAAAAAGATTAATTATAGTTCCTGCGTAGCTTCTCTTACAAGTTCTGCAAAGTCCTTTATGGTCTTTATCTTGCTTCCATCATGTTTTTCTAAACCATAGCTCTTTTTCATAAGCTTTACATGATCAGGATGAATCAGATATGCATATTCATCAATATCCCTGGGATATCCCCATACTTCAATTCCCTGATCTACCAGAAAGCTAAATGCATCACTCATGTCACATACTTCAAATATAGGAATCTTTCCTATTATCCTGCCATATTCCAAGGTTGCTTCAAGAGCTTCTTTTCCATATCCTTTGCCTCTCTCATTCTCTGCTATTGCAAACTCATGCACTGTAAATCTGAAGTTATTAGCTTTTACTTTACAGTTTCCCATTGACCTTGCGCCCCTGTAAAAAGAAATCTTGCCCCTGTGCTCAAAACTATAGTTGTTGTTGCTGTGCACAATGTCCACTTCTGGATCCATGCACTTTCCTATTATTTCTGAATATTCACCCACTCCTGAAAGTATTCCTGGCCTCTTGTCCTCGCTTACTTTCTTGTAAGCCATTGGCATGGACCCTAGTTCAAGCACCTTGCCATGCTCCTTCAGGACAAGCTCAATCCTATCATAACGTGAAGTAAATGCATCAGCAGTGACCTTGCCCCTTGGTACTATTTCCATGATAAAGATTAAGTCAAAAGCTTTAAATGCCTTGTGAAAAGAATATGGCAATTGATACCTTAGAGGTTTCTTTTTACTGCAAAAAAGTCAATAGCTGCCTCAATCTCTTCTCTTTTCTTGATGTTAGGGAAATATTTGTTGAACTTTTCCTTTGCTTCCTTTGCAAATTCTTGCGCTGCCTTTTCAGCAAATTCTATAGAGCCTCTTTTCTTCATAAGGTCTATTATGTACTGGACCTCTTCAGGGGTTTTGTCCTTTCTCTTCTTTGTCATTATTTCTATAACCTTCTTGTGCTCCTCCCCCTCTGTGTTCTTTATCAGGTGTATCACCATGAGTGTCCTCTTTCCCTCAAAAACATCTCCGCCAATCTCCTTTCCATATACAGAACCTTCTCCAATAATATTCAGAAGGTCGTCCCTTATCTGGAACCCCTTTCCCAGTGCTATTCCAATTTCAGTTATCTTCTTCAGTACTTCTTCTCCTTGGCCAGCTATTATTGCACCTAGCCTTAGTGGTCCTGCTATTGTATATTCGCATGTCTTTCCATAGACCACGTCCTCATAGTCCTTGTACTCAAGCTCCTCTATTGGTTTCTTGTAAATCAAGCTTAACTCCAGGTGCTGTCCCCTTGCTGTAATGTATAGAAATCTTGAAAATTCCTTGAGCACCTTGAATGTTGTTTCTTCATCAAGCACTTCCCTGTTGTCTATCAATATTTTCCACATCATCAGGTGCAGCATGTCTCCTGCATTGACTGCAACCTTGTCACCATACATCTTGTGCAGGGCTGGTTTCCCCCTTCTCTCATCAGAATCATCTTCCCAGTCATCATGCACCAGGAGCCATTCTTCTGACATCTGCATTGCAGCAGCTGTTCTTACTGCTTTTTTTTGGTCACCGCCAAATGCCTCGCATGACAAAAGAACCAGGGAGCCTCTTC